>DNYO01000202.1 GCA_003506795.1 Deltaproteobacteria bacterium | reverse complement strand
TTTTCCCGGTCTATGTCCCCGTCCCGCACCACCTTTACCAGGTTGATGGAACCAAGGCAGCATGATTCATAGGGCAGCAGCGGTTGTTCGCCGCACGGGTTGGTCGCCTCTATGGCGCCGAGGTGCGGCGTGGGGTTTGACCGGTTGATCGTATCGAGAAAGATGACACCGGGCTCACCCGATTCCCAGGCGGAGCGCGCAACAAGATCGAGAAGGTCCATGGCCCGGATAGTACGGATCTGTCCGGCATCGCGGGGATTGACAAGGGAAAATGCGCCATCCTTTCGGCAGGCTTCAACAAAGTCATCGGTTACTGCAACGGAAAGGTTGAAGTTGGTCAGTTCCGCCGGGTTATTCTTGATGGTTACGAACTCTTCGATATCGGGGTGGTCCACGCGGAGGATTCCCATGTTCGCCCCGCGCCTGGTACCGCCCTGCTTGATGACCTCCGTGGCCATGTTGAAGACCCGTATGAAAGAGACGGGCCCGCTGGCCGCTCCCATAGTCGACCGGACAACATCGCCCGAAGGCCTGAGTCTTGAAAAGGAAAACCCCGTCCCGCCCCCGCTTTGATGGATGGTCGCAGTCTCCTTTATGGCCTCGAAGATGGAATCCAGCGAATCTTCCACGGGAAGGACAAAACAGGCCGCCAGCTGGCCAAGCTCCCTTCCGGCATTCATGAGCGTTGGCGAGTTCGGCAGAAACTCGAGATCATGCATGATCCTGAAAAACTCATCAGCTAACTTTTCTCTCGACTCCGGATCAAGAGCCATTTCCGCGGAGGCCACATGGTCGGCAACACGCCGGAACATCCCGTCGGGCGTTTCCACCGGTTCTCCCGCGTCGTCCTTGACGAAATATCGTTTCCTGAGGACCGTAAGCGCGGTTTCGTCGATCAAATCCTCACCTCTTAATTTACATAGTACGTAGCCACACCATCCGGTGTCAAGGACACAACGGGCTACAAAGTCCATGGGGATGAAGGCGCCGGAAGGGATGAAGCTCTGCGCGGTCAGGAAAAAGGTGGCAGGCTATGATTTCGTTATCGCCTCGGGACTAAAAGAGGAAGAAAGAAAAACCTATTTTTTTAATAGGTCCCATAAGTCCTATAGGACCTATAAGACCTATAGGACAAAGCCGAGTCCGATTCCTGATCCCTGGTCCCTATTTTACTATATTTCCTTCAGCTTAACATTTGCCGGTGATCTTTCCATGGTCTCGGAGAGTGCATTCAGAGAGAGCAGCAGTTTGTCGCTTTCCTGGTCGTCGGGAACTGCCCGGGCCGGCTCGTTTTTCTCATAGGCGTCCAGGGCTTGTTTGATCGTTATATCGTCGATTGCCCTCGCGGGCTGAAAGCGGGATTCCGTGCGCGCCCCCCTTGTTATCTCCGATACAAGTTCCACTTCCACGAGATCGGCGAGAATTCGTTTCACGAAACGCTCGGGAATTTGAAGTATTTTTGCTATGTCCCCGGCTGTTACGGGTTTTTGCCCGCCCTCAAATCTCTTTACGAGAAGGTGAAAGATCCTGAGCATGAGCAGACGGCGTTTTGCCTCGCCGACACGGGAATAATCGGGATGGAAACCGTATGTCTCATAGTTGTCTCCGGCGTGGGCGATCTCGGCTCCGAACAAGACGATATACCAGCTTATCTGCAGCCAGGCCAGAAAAAGAGGGATGGCGGCAAAACTGCCATAGATGGCGCTTTGTGTGGAAATACCTATCTGGAACCTGATATAGACCCACTGGACTATCTGAATGAGTATGCCCGAAGCGAGTGCGGCTGTAGCGGCGGACCTCACCGGCACCCTTGTATTAGGCATGACCAGGTAAAGAACCAGGAGCAGGATCCAGATGGAAAGGTAGGGCAATAGCTTGAGCATCAGAAGGGTTATAGGGCCAATGAAGCTGATATCACTCATAAAACCCCTCAGTTCGCTGACAACCAGCACGTTCACGCTGCTCCACAACGCAAACAGGACAGGGCCGAGGACCATCATTGACAAATAATCGGTGAATTTCCGGGTGATCGTGCGGGATTGCCTGGCCTCCCAGATGGTGTTGAAGCTATTTTCGATCTTTCCCAGTATTGAGATGACGGTCCAGAAGAGAATAACGACGCCGACCCCCGCGATAAGTTCTCCTCGTGTGTGGGCCAGAAGGGATCGGGAAAACCCTATGATCCTCGTGGTAACGTCCGCCTGCCAGTTCGCATCATTTGCAAGCTGGATTATCTGTCGCACCACCAGTTTTTCCAGCCCGAATCCCTTGGCGATTGCGAATATCACCGCAAAAAGGGGAACGATGTTGAGTAATGAATAATACGTAAGTATGGTTGCGTTGCGCTGACAACCGTCCATGTCGAACTTGCGGGCTGCCATGAGGATAACCCTGGCAATACGGACCAGTGAGGCCTTGAAGAAGGGAAGATCTCCGATATTCATCTCCCATACGCCGCTTCGGATAAAATGGATGATTTTCGCTGTCACTCCTAGAATGTTTCACATCATGAGGCAACAGTCAAGCGGGAAGAACAGCCTGGTCCATCAGCAGGCACGGACAGGATTGCTTGTGACTCAGAAAAAATGTTGCAGGCAGGACAAGAAAATGTTCGGCATCCAATGAGGTATTATAGTTATTTTTATGGATTATTATTCCCTATAGGTGTCTATGTTCTCTGGAAGGCGGCGAGCTCCCCTGGAAGGTCACGATATGAAGGTTTTTCTTTTGGAAAAAAGCGCCGTAAAGGTATAGAATAAATTGTTTTAGCATAAAATTGTATCGGAGCAGCAATGTTAAAACCGACTAAATAAAACGGGGGTCTGTTTAATGGAGAAGATCAGGATCACTATTGACGGAAAAGAGGTTTTCGGCGAGCGGGGTCAGACCATTATGGAAGTGGCCCGGGACAATGGTATTGACATACCTCACCTGTGTTATCATCCCAAACTGAGCAAAACAGGCGCCTGTCGACTGTGCCTGGTGAGGATAGACAACAGGATGCTGAAGACATCCTGCACGGAATTCGCCATGGACGGCATGAGCGTTGTTACGGAAGATGACGGGCTCAAAGGCATCCGACGGTGGCTCCTCGGTCTGTTGTTGCTGGAGGGCGAACATAACTGTCTTTATTGCGATGCCGATGGTGACTGCGAGCTTCAAAAATATGTCAAGATGTACAATGTGGAGAAGTCCGATGAGGATTTTCCACGAAACCCCCGGGAAGTGGATTACGTTACCAGCAACGCCATCAAGAGAAATGAAAACCGGTGTATCCTTTGCAGCAGGTGCATCAGGGCCTGCAAGGAAGTGCAGGTATCCAATGTCTGGGGTTTCACCGAGCGTGGAAGCCAGACGCATCTCATAGCTGACGACGATAGAAGAATCGGCGAATCGAGCTGCGTCAAGTGCGGGGCGTGCGTTCAATTATGCCCCACGGGAGCCCTCACATTCCAACCGGTGCTTGGCACCGGGCTCAACTGGGAACTCGAGAAGGAATCGAGCATCTGTATATACTGTGGAGTAGGCTGCAAGATCGATTTCTACAAAAATAAGGAAGGTCTCCTCGTTAAAACCAGGGGAAACGATGACGGCCCGAATAAAGGGCACCTCTGCATAAAGGGCAGGTTTGGATTTGACTTCGTCCAGAGCCCGAAAAGACTCACAAAGCCTCTCATGAAAAAAGACGGGCAGTTTGTAGAAGTCGGCTGGGACGAGGCCCTCGATTTTGTGGCTGACAGGATGAAAGGAATCAAGGACAAAAGTGGTCCCGATGCCATCGCCGCGTTGTCCTCTGCGAAATGCACGAACGAAGAAAACTACCTCGTGCAGAAATTGATGCGGGGGGTCATAGGCACTAACAACGTGGATCATTGCGCCCGTCTCTGACACAGCTCCACCGTCGCCGGTCTGGCGACAGTTTTCGGTTCCGGAGCAATGACGAATTCCATCCGCGAGATCCCCCAATCCGCCGGGTACCTTATAATCGGCTCCAACACCACCGAAAACCACCCTGTTATCGGTTCCATGATTAAGAACGAGGTTCAGAACAACAAGAAGCAGCTTGTGGTTGTCGATCCTCGCCGGATAGAGCTTGCGAAGTTTGCCGACTACTATTTCCCCATCAGGCCGGGGACAAATATCGCCATCCTCAACGGCTTCATGCACGTCATCATCAAGGAGGGTCTCTATGACAAGACCTTCGTGGATACGCGCACCGAAGGGTTCGAAGATCTCAAGAATACGGTCGAGAAATACACGCCTTCTTATGTGGCGGAGATTTGCGGCCTCGACAATCCCGAAGACATCGTAGCGGCGGCGCGCCTCATGGCATCGATGAAGCCCATGGCGCTCTACTATTCGATGGGCATAACCCAGTTTATCTCGGGTGTGAACGGCGTCAAGTCGACGGCCAATCTCCAGATGCTCCTGGGCAACATGGGCGTTGAAGGCGGGGGGGTCAATCCTCTTCGCGGTCAGAACAATGTTCAGGGGGCCTGTGATATGGGAGCCCTGCCTGCGACATATCCCGCTTATCAGCCCGTCGCGAATGAGGACAACAAGAAGAAATTCGAAGCGGCCTGGGGTGCGAAAGACCTTTCCATGAAACCGGGCCTTACCCTCGTGGAGATGATGAACGCCGCACACGCGGGGGAAGTCAAAGGCATGTACATCATGGGGGAAAACCCCGTCATGTCCGACCCGAACCAGCAGCATGTCATAGAGGCCCTGGAAAACCTGGAACTCCTCGTCGTGCAGGATATCTTCCTCACCGAGACGGCACAGTATGCTCATGTCGTCCTGCCTTCCTGCGCGTTCCTCGAGAAAGAGGGTACGGCCACAAATACGGAGCGCCGTGTCCAGCCCATGCACCGCGTCCTCGATCCGGCGCCGCTTGTAAGAGACGACTGGTGGATTACCATGCAGATAGCAAACCGCATGGGAGCGAATTGGGAATACGAGAATGCCAGGGACATTTTTGCGGAAATAAGGAAGGTGACACCGTCCTACGCCGGGATCACCTATGACCGCATTGAAAAAGAACTCATCCAGTGGCCCTGTCCGACAAAGGAACACCCGGGGACACAGGTTCTTCACCGGGAGAATTTCTCGCGGGGCAAGGGGCTTTTTACGGGTGTCGAATATACCGCACCCTACGAGGAAACCGACAGGGAGTATCCCCTCGTGCTCACGACGGGCCGGGTTCTTCCCCAGTTCCATACGGGAACGATGTCGCGAAATTCCAAGGTCCTCGAAGAGACTGCTCCGGAGGGTTTCGTGGAGGTCCATCCCAATGACGCGATCAACCTCAACATAAATGACGGCGAGGTCGTTTCTGTTTCAACACGGCGAGGCAGCATCAGGATAAAGGCGAGAGTCGCGGGGCGGTCCAAGGCCAACGTGGTCTTCATCCCCTTCCACTTTTACGAATCCTGCGCCAATAGACTTACCGTCGACTGCCTTGACCCGGGATGCAAGATACCGGAATACAAAGTCTGTGCCTGCAGGGTGGAGAAGATAGAAGCATAAA
>DNYO01000105.1 GCA_003506795.1 Deltaproteobacteria bacterium | reverse complement strand
GTCCCGAATTACCGTCAGGAACCGGGTGTTGCCTCAACTCGCGTGCTCTGGCCCAGAGCATTCCTGCTCCCACAACCCCAAGGGCCAGTATGATCTCGGCGCTGTAACGCACGGCCGTCCCCGGCTGGTGTATGAGTCTGAGCGTAAGGGGATCGGCCAGAATCATTTCCGCCGCAACCTTGCCGAGGATGGCGGAGCCGATATAGATAATGAAGGGAAAGCGCCCCATGAGACGGGAGATTATACCGCTGCCGAATGCCACGATGGGAATGCTGAGCCCCAGTCCCAGGAAGAGAAGAGCCGGATTGCCTCTGCTGGCACCCGCGACTGCCAGAACATTGTCGACGCTCATCACGAGATCGGCCAGAAGGATCACCCCGATCACCTTTAAGAGGCCTCCCGAGGTTTCCTTTCCTTCCGGTTCCGCGTCTTTATCGAGAAGGAGTTTCACGGCGATACAGAGTATGAGCAACCCTCCGCAAAGCTTCATATAGGGGACGTTGAGAAGCATTGCGGCGAAATAGGTGAGTATGATCCTCAGGAAGATCGCTGCCATGGTCCCGAAAACGATTCCCTGAACCCTTCTGGCCGGTGGAAGAGACCGGGCCGCCAGGGCTATGACAACCGCATTGTCTCCAGAGAGCACGATATTCGCGACCATTACGGTCACAAAATCGACAAGGAAGCCTCCTGACATGTAGGCGTTTATTAAGTCCATAGCGCTCGTTATCTGAGCAGTGCTTATCAGGTCGGTCATGATACGCTGCCTCCTCCTCTGGTGCTAACAGAAGATAGTATATCCGGACCCGCCGTGCGGGGGTATCGGGGTTTCCCTGAATTTAGGGGGTGTTTTTCCTGAGAAATGGCGTGAACTGAGCGCGCGAGGTGGTCGGTGAGGGCCTAAAGAGAGGTCAGGCCTTCCCGTATGGCATATTTTGTCAACTCGGCTACGGTCCGTATCTCCAGCTTGTCCATTATCTGCTGCCTGTGCGTCTCTACCGTCTTTACGCTGAGATTCAGCGTTGAAGCGATCTGCTTCGTGCTTTTTCCCTCGGCAAGGTGTTGAAGCACCTCTCTCTCGCGCACCGTCAGGATGGTGAAAACGTTGGGTTCGTTCCTCGGAAGATTGTAGAGATATTCTTTCACTATGATATCGGTGATCCTGGGGCTCAGGTACGGTTGGCCGTCCATTACCGTATGGACGGCGTTGACGAG
This sequence comes from Deltaproteobacteria bacterium, assembly GCA_003506795.1. Classification (GTDB taxonomy): domain Bacteria; phylum Desulfobacterota; class Syntrophorhabdia; order Syntrophorhabdales; family Syntrophorhabdaceae; genus Delta-02. The sequence continues at coordinate 5,818 of DNYO01000105.1, read as the reverse complement.
TTCTTCGAAGGCGCTGTCTTTAAGGAGGTATCCCGACGCCCCCGCCTTGAGCATTTCGAGGACGAATCTCCTGTCGGAGTGCATCGAAAGGGCGACGATTTTCACGTCCTTGTTTTCCGAGACGATCTGGCGTGTGGCATCGATGCCGTTCATTTCCGGCATCCCTATATCCATGATGATGATATGCGGCAGCAGCTTCCGGGCGAGCTTTGTCGCCGTCAGCCCGTCCTGGGCTTCTGCGGCCACTTCCATGTCGGGCTGCTTGTCGATGAGGGCCTTGAGGCCCTCCCGCATGATCTTATGGTCATCTGCCACGACTATCCTGATCTTCATGTGTAACCCCTATTTCTCGTTCCGCCTGAGGGGGGCCACGAGTATTATCCTTGCCCCTCTTCCGACCTGTGAACGGACGTCCATGTGACCGCCGAGCGAGTGGAGGCGCTCGCGAATACTGAACAAGCCGAACCCCCGGGCCTCCGCGATATGGTAGCTGCGCTTCGAGGCGTTGAAGCCTGTCCCGTCATCGGCCACATGGATGGAGATGTTTTCTTCAACCCGTCGCACCGTTACCTTTGCGCGGGTGGCCCCGGCGTGCTTGACGATATTGACGAGAAGCTCGCGCACCGCCGTGAAGAGAAGCACCCGTATCTCATCACTGATCGGCTTGGGCAACCCGTCGTTTTCAAACACCCGCCGGATGGTGTTCTGCTCTTGCACCTGCTCGGTAAGCCATTCCAGGGCGGCTTCAAGCCCCAGGTCATAGAGAATGGGCGGACTCAGTTCGAATGTGAGGGAACGGCCGAACTGGATGGCCTGGCCAATATGGTTGCGGATCTCGTCAATCTCTTTTTCAATTATTTCGTCCTTAACCACGCTCTCGATCCATCCGAGCCTCATTTTGGCGGTTGCAAGCAGCTGCCCGATATGATCGTGAAGCAGGTTGGATATCCTTCGCCGCTCGCGCTCCTCCGCCAGGGACAGTTCCGATGCAAGGGACCTGAGCTGCGTCTGGTACTGGTCTATTCGGGCCTCCGCCTGCTTGCGCTCGCTGATATCTTCAACGGTCCCTTCGTAGTAAAGGGTTCTTCCTTCACCGTTGCGTATCGCCCTGGCGTTCTCCATCACGTACATGCTCGACTTGTTTCGCAGCTTCCATCTTGCCTCGAACCCCCTGACGCGCCCCTCTTTTTCGAGCCGATCTTTGATCTTCTTGCCGAGGTACGTGGGCTCGCAACTTTTTCTGAAGGACTTGACGGCCGCAAACTCATCGAATGAGGAGTAGCCCATCATTCGGATCAGGGTGGGATTGGCCATAAGGATCTTTCCCCGAGGATCCGTCCGGTAAATGCCTATCGGAGAGTTTTCAAAAAGATTCTTGTACCGCTCGGCCCCTCGCCTGAGCATCTCTTCGACCTGCTGTCGTCTTTTCAGTTCCTGAACAAGGCGGGCATTGGCTTCCGTGAGTTCGCTGGTGCGTTCGACCACCCTGCGCTCCAGCTCCTCGTTCGATTTCTGCAGCACCGTCGCGGCCAGCTTGCGCTCCGTGATATCGTTGTCTATTTGCAACACCGCCGCCGGTTTGCCCTTTTTATCGGCCCTGAGTTTCCATTTGCTTTCCACAACGATCTCGCGGCCGCTTTTCGTATGGTGAATCAGCTCTCCTTCCCATTTTCCTTCCGCAAGAAGGTGTTTCCGGATTGTTGCCAGCGGCTCCGGGTACCGGGTCTTGAGAAGACGGGAAAGGCTTTTTGCCCGGGCCTCGTCGAAGGAAAAGCCGAAGCGGGCCGCGGCTCCCCTGTTCCAGAACACGACGTGGTTCTTCATATCGCGGACGATTATCGCGTCCTCTGCAATATCGATGATCTCCGCCTGGTCCCGAAGCATGCTTGCCTGCCGCTCGAGCTCATGCTGCGCCTTCAGTCTTTCCGTCACATCACGGACGTTTACCATGATGAATTGCTGGCTTCTGTAATTTATGAGTGCAGAGGTGATCTCCACATCGGTCAGCGTACCGTCTTTTCTCCTGTACTGGCGAAGACCGGAAACGGGCTCGCTCTTCCGAAGAACGCCGCGGACATTGGCCATGATATCCTTCTTCTTCATGGTCACGATGTCCGGGAGGGTCAGGCTGGTAATCTCCTCTTCCCTGTATCCCGTGATTTTCAGAAAACTGGTGTTCGCTTCCAGGATGTTCAGGGTCCGCGGATCGAAGAGAAACACTCCGTCAGATGAATGGCTGACGAGAAGCCGGTAGCGGGCTTCGCTGTCCTCAAGTGCCTTCTCCACGGCTTGAAATTCGCCGAGAGAGGCTTCCAGTTTGGCCGCAGCCCTTCTAATGGCCTCCACCCGTCCGGTGATACCCGTTGTTCCCGTTATTTTGTTATGAGTTACCGTCTTCGAATTCTTCACTCTCACCAGCACCTGACCACTGTCGACCACTCATGTACCGAACGCCAGGTTCCGGGTCCCGTGCCCGCAGGATGGGGCCGGACTCCTCACGCGGAGGCCGGTTGTCATCGTAAGGTCTCCATGTCCCGGTTTTTGGCCCGGGGCGACTTTTCCGGAGTTTCACGTGAAACGTCACGTCCTCTGTTTCAATGCCTGCGCCAGGCTTGCCACCCTCTTTCCCAGCTTACGGGCGTTTTCCACCGCCTTATCGTCGGGCGCTCCCGTACAGGATACGCCATAGTGACCGGTTGCATCAAGAGGATCCCCGACGACGATCATCCCATAGACTAGCAGCGCCTGGATAATCGATATCATGGTGGTTTCCTTGCCGCCGGAGGCGTCTCCCGATGTAGCAAACGCGGCGCCTATCTTGTCGCCCATTTTCTTTCTCACGGGGACAAATTTATCGAAGACCGCCTTCAGTTCGGCAGCCATGGTACCGAAATAGACCGGCGAACCGGCTATGACCCCGTCGGCCCGCAGAAAGTCCTCTTTCAGAACCGCCGTCGTGTCTTTCATGACGCACGTGGCACCGCTTACCGACTCGACGCCGGCCCCGATAGCCTCGGCCAGTTTTTTCGTGTTCCCCGATCGCGAATGATACAGTACCAGAATCTCCATAAAACCTCCTTGGAAGCATCAAAACCATTTAACGAGCCAAGAGGATTTTATAAGTCCTATACGACCTATAAGACTTATAAAATCCTTTAAAAGCCATCTCTTGCCTCTCGCCCATCAGCCATTACCTCTTACCCGCCCGTCTCATAACGAGGAAGCCTTCCCCGTGGGCGCCGTCTCAGGACATGTCGAAGGCGCTCTTCAGCCTCACCGTCGTTTGCTCGCCCTCCCAGATATATCTTTCGGCGTGCGGATCCGCCTCTTTGCCCGGGCCGAATCGCCGGATGGCCTCCTCTTTCATGAGAAGATAGTGCAGAAGCGAATTCACCCTGAGGGTAACCACGCTGAGCTGACCATGGGCGAAGCCGTACTCGACGGCGGTCAGCCGCGCCTTGCCGAAAGTCAGATCGTCGCCGCTACGCCGGTACAACTCTGTGTCGGGCTCATCGTTCTGTCTGCCGGCATATTCCATCAAGCTCAAGCGATCAAGGGGGGTTCCCCACGCTATGCCGTTGTAACCGTCCGGTTCGCCCTGGAAGGCGTACGCGCTGCCAGCGGTTGCAAAAACCGCCGCCGCAATGACAAAGCCAAGACAGATTACCGTGAGTCGAAAGTTCATTCGGCCTCCTCCTCCACAACCACACAGATCTCGGGACAATTCCGGTACTGTTCCGCAAAATCTATCCCGTAGCCGACCACAAAGCCGTCATCTATCGTAAAACCCACGTAGTCGCCCTCTATCTCCACTTCCCGCCGGCTTCTCTTGTCTATGAGGGCGCAGATCTTGAGGGACTTCGGATTGCGCCTCTCGAGCATCTCCCTTATGCGTGTCAGGGTAAGCCCGGAATCGATTATGTCCTCGACGATAACGACGTTTTTCTCCTCTATATCCTCTTCCAGATCCTTGAGTACATTTACGGCGCCTTGCGTCTTCATGGCATTCCCATATGATGAGACCCGCATGAAGTCGATCCTGGAGGGGTTCTTTATGTTGCGGACAAGGTCGGAGGTGAACATGAAAGAACCTTTCAGGAGACACACGAATATGATCTCCTCGTCCTTGAAGTCCTTTTCGATCGTTTTCGCAAGGCTTTTTACCGTTTTCGCAATATCCTGTTTTGAAAAGAGCCGTTTCAGCATCTGTCGTCCTTTCGGCGGCCGTAGGCTTAGAGAGTGTGGCCGAGAACCACGATCTCCCTCTGGGACGGAAGCGTGGCCCTTGAATACTCCACCTCTGTCTCTCCCGTGTACCGCACGCCTGTTTTTCCCTTTGTGAAATCTTCGACGGGGGTTATCGGGAAATCACATTTATCGGTTTTGAAATGCATTGGTATGGTGACGAGGGGCTTTATATCCTCAACGACGCTGGCCGCCTCCTGGGCGTCTATCGTGTAGAAACCGCCGACAGGGACGAGCAATATATCGATCCTCCCCAGTTCTTTCAGTGCCGCGGCGTCAAGAGTATGCCCGAGATCGCCCGCATGGGCCAGCGTCATGTCGTCGGCCTCTATGACAAATATCAGGTTTCTGCCCCGCTCGCTCCCCCGGGATGTATCGTGGAATGTCGCCACGGCGCGTATCGTCACGCCTTTTTCGTGGTAGACCCCTTCTTTGTTTATGAAGATGAACTCTCCTCGTATGTCCTTCGTATAATTGTGGTCATCGTGGTCGTGGCTTGAAAGCACGATGTCCGCCTCCTCGGTGATCCTCCCGTAGGAAAGGGCCCCCCCGAATGCGCCGGACTGGTACGGGTCGGTTATGATTCTGACGCCCGCGGCCGTCGTGATAAGAAAGGCTGAATGCCCGTACCATTTTACCTTCATCCGTTTCCTCCTTTTTTCCCTTGATATTACAACTACATTGCCCCACTGTCAAGAAGGCATGGGCCTACAGCGGGGCCTGTGACGGTAATTTCCTCCAGTATCCTCCGTCGGTCCGTCAACCGGCAGCTTCCGCAAGGTCCGATAGGTCGCAGGTTTTATTGGACCTATCGGTCTGCCGCGCTTAAGCCGCGCTGAAAAACCCCTCCATATTGTTTTTTTACCCTCTATCATGTATCATCGTGTATTGCTATCATACACCATCGAACCGGAGAGAAAATGGGCCCCAGGGAAATTCATGAAGGCATTTATCTCATTGGCAGCTCTGATATTACAGATTCAAGGGATTGTTGCGTCTATCTTCTCGACCTGGGGGAGCTCGTCCTCGTCGATGCCGGGGCTGGCGCCAGCGTTCCCTCGCTGATCCGGAATATCGAGAAGCTTGGATTTGACCCCGCCCGGCTATCCACAATAATCCTGACACACTGTCATATCGATCACGTCGGGGGCGCCGCCGAGCTCCAGGCCCGCTCCGGCGCGAGAATCGTCATGCACGAGCTTGACGCCGCGCCCGTTGAAGAAGGCGACCAAAGGATGACGGCGGCCGGCTGGTACGGGGTCGTGTTTGAGCCCCTTGTCGTTAGCCTTAAATTCTCCGGCGCCGCACAGGTGCTTTCCATCGGCAACCTCGAAACGGTCCTTCTCCATACCCCCGGCCACACGCCGGGGTCCATTTCCGCTTATATCGACAAGGGCGGCAAGCGCGTGCTCTTCGGCCAGGACATACATGGGCCTTTCCTCGCCGATTTCGGTGCCAACATGACTGACTGGCGGTCATCAATGGAAAAGCTCCTCGCTCTCAACGCGGATATCCTCTGCGAAGGTCATTTCGGCATCTATCAGCCCAACAAGAAGGTTACGGCCTATATAGA
>DNYO01000167.1 GCA_003506795.1 Deltaproteobacteria bacterium | reverse complement strand
ACGCAATAAGTTCAACGCCTGCAGTTATTACTACTTCTCTGCGTTGTACTCGGCCCTTGCTTCGACCCCGGATTCATCGGAGGTCCATTTTCTGCTGGCAAAACACAACAAGGACGCCCTTGCAGGTGCGATCATCACGATCTCGGGGAGGACGGCGACGTACCTGTTCGGCGCGTCGTCAAATCAGAACCGGAATATGATGGCACCCTATGCGGTACAATGGGAGGGTATCCGCCTTGCCCGGGCGAAAGGCTGCCTGACCTATGACATGGGGGCGGTTGCGCCATCATCAAACCTCGAACACCCGTTCTTCGGCATGTACCGCTTTAAAACAGGGTTTGGCGGAAAGATCATCCACAGAGGCGGAACATGGGACTATCCGCTTATCAACGAAGAATATATGGTGTTCCGCAATGCGGAGATGCTGGGGACGGTTTAAGAGAACATCACAAAGGAGGTCAATTATGCCGTTTGAGATAATAATCGACGAAAATAGAGGCCCGACGTTAAAGATCGTATTGGAAGAAGAGTTTCTCGTGCAGTTTTCTTTAAAAAACGTGGCGGAGAATGGCAGAAATCGCCTGGGCGAAATCCTTGAAAATGAGTTTAACCGGATAGTTCGTGAGGCAACCCTGGCCGAACGCAACCGGATCCAGCAGGGAATTAAAGATCTGCTGGGAATTAGAGGCACAGGGAGGCAGGGATGACGGAAGACGAAAAAATGTGGTGTTGTATCACGATAATTAAGGAGAGATTACATCACAATGACCAAGACAGAACTATTAAAACGAGCACAAAAAAATCTCGCCTATCGGCTGTTCGATGCCGGTAGAGACGGTGATGTGGAAGCGGCAACCAGGGCCATTGACGAAGGGCTTGAAGAAGGTGCAAACATCAATGGGAAAAATGAAGCCGGCAGGACTCCTCTTCACACCGCCTGTGCGCACGGGCATGTCAATGTTGTTCGGTTATTACTTGAAAGGGGTGCGGACCCGAATGCAAGAGATAACAGCGGGGAGACGCCTTTTGACCATGCCGTACGTCTTGAATGTGCCTATGACCGGGACGAAGTAACCAGCATTCTCCTCGAATGCTTTCCTGATGCCGCCCGGAAAAGCAAATATAACTAGAAGCGGTCACGTTCGCTATTATACAAGGTTAATCTCTTTGTCAGAGGTGCGTACACGGGACAGCGAGTTCGAGCATCTTGTTCAATACTGCTCCCAACAAGGCAAGAGTGACCACCCAAGGTAATATCCCTTAAGCAAGTATCTTCATTAGGCACCCGAAAAGCCTCTTTTGCCCCTAACGGGCAAAACCATCACAAACAATCAATATCTAAACTATCACCTCAAAGGAGAAAGCACCTATGTTGATCGATTTTTCAACCATTAGCCAGCTCATCCCCAAGGACGGGAGGCTGATCCTCACCTTTACCAAGAAGGTCGGAAAAGCAGAAGACGAGACAGAAAAGGAACAGATCAAGGAGATGAACGTCGTCTTCGCCCAGCAGTTCAAGGGCAAGGAAAATGACAACGACTTTGCACCTATCATTATCAGCGGCACGGTCGAAGAACTCAACCTGAGTTTTGAATCCATGGCCACAGAGATAGGCCGGGGCCAGACCAAGCTTGCCGAACTCAAGGCGCTTCCGGCAGTCAGAAGGGTCGACGCCAAGAAGAAACAGATCTCCGAGGCCATCAAGAAGACTGAAAAGGCGACAACCCCCGCCGGAAAGAAAGACGAACCGAAGAAGGAGCCGGCAAAGGAAGAACCGAAGAAACCCCAGATGGTCGATCTTTTCGCCAGTTTAAGGCCCAAGGATGAAACCCCGCCTCCCGCGACGTTGACCGTCAACCCTCCCTCTGAACCTTCGGTGGAGGAAGTGACGGTAGACGAAGAAGGAACCGGGGAAGAGGTGGAAGAGGGAGGTGCCGAATGAGCGATCTCAAGGTAAGCACCCTCAAGAGGGTCTTCGTTTACAACGCGATGCAGCTCGATGACCCCGATCCCGCCATGAAACCCGAAGAGGTCAAGGAGTTCTGGAGCGATGTTTATCCGGAGTTGACCCAGGCGGTTATCGAGGGCCCCGAATACAAGGATGACTGTATCCAGTACACCTTCAGGAAAGCGGTGGGCACGAAAGGCCAGGGTAAGGCCGTCTTCAAAAAGGAGGCCGACGATGTGGCCGACGGGCTGAAGATCATGAAGGCCCTGGCAAGGATCGTCGCCCGGACAGAACCGGGAGCAAGGGCGGTCCTTCCCCCGTCGTCGAGCCTGGAGCCCGTGTAATGCTGACCCCGAGGTTCAAGGTCAAACAACTCGCTATACCCGTGACGGCCGCACTTGTCCGGATCGGGTATATTACCAGCATGGTCGTGCCTGCGATGCTCGGGTTGGTCAAGAACCTCTCCGAAACTTCGCCGCGGGTATCCAGGATCCCGGCCGACAGGCTAGTCGGGTTTCTGGAGAAGAAGATACACAAACTCATAATGAAGAAAGTCCTGAGCGCATTGCCGAATCCCCGCTTGCCGGATGTCAACATCGATGTGGCTGAAAAGCACCATTACACCCAGAAAGGATGGGAGGTGGTGGTCAAGGTGGAGATGGGCTACTTCTATGCGCTCTATCTGGAGCCCTTGGAAGCCCTGAAGAAAACCAACCGGCCGCTATATAAAGTCGTGCGGGAGCTTCTGGGCATCGTGATGGACTCAGGCCGTTGTCCCGGCATGGGAGCGCCTGAGATCATCGAATGGATGGCGATGGACGAATATGCCGAAGAAGAGGACAACTTTGAGGATGCCGAATCCATGAAGGACATGCAAGACAGCCTTCGGGCGGTCCAGAAAAAGTATGATCGCTACCTGTTCGGCAAGAAGACACCACGGGAAGGTCGTTCCAGGGTCTTGAGGTCCGCCCACAGGCGCATCAAGAGGATCTCGAAAACGGTGCCGGCCGAAACGACTGCCGTGCTCAAGAACCTTCTCAGGCTTGCTTGCCTGTGCTGCCTAGAATTCAAGCTGAGGACGGTTGAGCCGGACGTCAATTACTCATACGAGGTCAACCCCATCTACAACTCTTTCGCCATGCTCTGGGATGAAGACGAGGTACTGTCAGATTCCTTTATGCAGTACATGAACGATCAGTGGGGGAATTACGGTGCGGCGACCGTGCTGCTGCCGGTAACGGACGGCACAGACATACGGCGCATCTGCCTCACCCTCCGAACGTTCGCCCTCTTTCAAAAGGTCTGGTACAGCTTCTACGACCTTATTTCAACAGGGAACAAGGAGAATGATAATGAAAGCTCCTACTGAAGAAGCAAAGCTCGTTGCAACGCGAGCCCTCGTCATATATGAATACGATAAACCCAAAAGTCGTATTGAAGACGAAGAGAGTATCATCGACGCTTACATAACCCGGCACAGGGTAGGCGAGACCGGAGATCTCCTGGAAGGCAGCCCGCTGACGCGGGAGATGCTTCTTGAGATTTGCTCGCTGGTGATGCCGACCCTCGGGTCGGTGGACTACATTCCTGATAACGTGCTGGTCTACAGCCCGGAGCGTGCCCTTATGTGGTGGACGCCGGCAGCAGTACGCCGGCTTTTCATCTCGGAGATAAAAGGGGTCAGATCGGGAGAATACCCGGTGCCGCCGCAGCTGTTCCTTGTTCTCAAGGGAAAGCTTCACACCTGGGCCCTGGGTGAGAACCGGAGGCCCGACCCATCGAGCGCGGTCTTCCACAGCCCGTTCTACAACGTCTACGAGACCGGGGCCTGCTGCATGGGCAACATCAGGGTTCCGGACAGGTTCTCACCCGACAGTATCGCGCAGTGGGAGAGTGTTTTCTTTAACGGGACCCTGACAAGCCACCTTCCTCCGAAACTCTCCGGGATCGGACCGGAGGACTTCTGGAAGAAGATCAAGGGAAAGAAGCGTTTCCCCGTGCAGTATTTGCATCCCTATGCCACGCTGGCGACTATCATAAAGGCCATTTCATCATTGAGGCGATCATGGAATACAACAATATAAAGGACAAACTGATCCAGAACCGCTTTCCCACCGTCGTGGTTCCCAGGTACGGGGACTTCGAGCCGTGCCCGCTGTATCAGACCAGGCTCCTCATGGCAAGGGACGGTGTCCATGTCGAAACGAACCAGCTATTCGGAAGGTTCAGGGGACACCATGCGGACCTCGGCAGAGACCTTCCATACGGAGATGTGACGGGGATAAACGACTTCGTCAGCATCATGGGCAGCGAAGAGGTGAACAGGATCTTCAATAACGATATCAGGCCCCCCGCGAAAGAACACGCCGAAAGGAACATGGAATGGGCGGGCTGGATAATATGGAACGCGGAGGAGGGCTATCGGTACCTTCCTCTCGAGATAGAGGCGACATTCGGCAGTGTGGTCATCAAGAACAGGCCGACGCTTCCCGCCGGCAGTTGCCTCGCAATAGACGTCCATAGCCACGGACGGATCAAGCCCTTCTTCTCGGTTATCGATGACAGGGACGACGCCGGAGGCGTGAAGGTTTCCGTGGTGCTTGGCGGTTACTCGGGGAAGGACGGATTTGCAGTTGCAGGGCGCATAGCCGTCGAAGGGTTTTTCTTCCCGCTCTTCGACCCCGACACAGACGTGGTGGTGACACTGTGACCGCCCAGAAACATTATGTAAGGCTCCAGAGTGGCGGAGACCGCCCCGTCAGCATGCTTCTTATAGGGGCAGGCGGAACCGGCAGCCAGATCATCACCGGCCTTGCGCGGATGAACCGCACGCTGATCAGCCTCGGCCACCCCGGTCTGCACCTTGTTGTGTATGACGGGGATGCGGTAAGCGCCTCCAACGTCGGGCGGCAGCTCTTCTCCGAGGCCGATATAGGCAGGAACAAGGCGACAGTGCTGGTAAGCCGTGTAAACATGTTCTTCGGGACGGCCTGGAACGTTGTTCCACACAGCGTCAACGAAAACACCAACATCGGGTCCTCCCTGCCGCGCATCGTGGTTTCGGCGGTGGACTCCGCACAGACAAGGGTGACAATACTCAAGGCCATGACCGGCAGGAAAGGTTGGGGTGGCACCTACTGGCTGGACACCGGCAACACGCAATCGACTGGCCAAGTCATCTTGGGAACCACGGCACCGTTCAAGCAGCCGCCTAGCTGCGCCGAATATCTTCCCCATGTCATCGACCTTTACAAGGACATCGAAGGGGAAGACAAAAAGGCATATCAGGGGCCATCATGCTCCGTCGAGGATGCCATCCGTAAGCAGGACCTTTTCGTAAACCAATGGATAGCCACGTGTGCCTTGGAGATCCTCTGGAAGATGTTTCGGAAGGGATATCTCACGGTTCACGGCGCCTTCGTGAACCTTGATTCGTTCAAGGTGCGGCCGCTTCCCATTGACCCCACTGTATGGAAGTCGATGGGATGGGGGAAGCCAAAGGAAGAGCCGAAGAAGAAGGAAAGGACGAAACCATAAATTACACAGGGGGGCCGGTTGGCTCCCCTTTCTCTATCAGGTCATTTCGGTCTTACCTGCTGCTCTTTAACACTCACCACAGATTTGATGCAAAAGATTGAGAAACCAACTTTGGAAGTGGCACAATGAACGCGGGCTATGCCATTGTAGGAGAATGGTTAATAGAATCTTGAAAATCAGGGCAAACATACCATGGCCCCCTTGGCGATGAACCTGTCTGCATGGGGACTCTTTGAGAGACGACGTAAGCCGTGGGACTCTTTGTTGATTACTCTTTACTTGAATTTTGTGTTAGTGTGTCTGGCAGCGGAAAGTGATAAAGACGCCGAGATACCTCATTTTCAGACAGTTTTCCAACCCGAGATGCAAACAAGAACAATGAGGGAATAATTATCCTTGTTGGAAGGGATGATATAAGCTACGTTGTTATCCTTGTGATCAGTGAAAACCTCAAGTACGTGCTGCGGCAATTCGTAAAACGGACGGTGCCTGCCTGCAAATCGCGGGACGTTCGAAAAGCTATACAAAACTGATTAGGGTGGAGGTAGCGGCCATCTCCACCCTAGATAACTTTGTTAAGACCAAAGCCTTTACAAAGCAGCCGGAGGCGCCGAAAGATCGTACCTGCTCATTAGAAAGATGGCCTTGGTCGGACATGCGACCATGCAAGCGCCGTCGCTGATACAGTTTTCGGGACGAACGGGCTTGGCGACCCCATCCACAATATCCAATACGTTCGGCCCAAGTTTCCTGCACAGGTTAACGCAATTCCTGCACCCCATGCAGCGAACGGGGTTGATTTCCGGTATATTGCCTTTCGCAAATGTCCTGCCGAACGCTTCAACCGTTTCCACCTCAAGCTTCTTACTCATAATAACCCTCCTAATTCATTATATTTGTTCTTTTCATCACTCCTCTGAACCCGATGCTCGTAACATCTTGTCAAAATGAACCAAATTACTAAATGACAAATAAGACGTGCTGCCCATATAGTCAAGCGCCCTATGCCAAGATCGGCAGTGGCGAACTTTGCCAGGGAATATTGCCCCATTATCTGGTGACTTCGCGAAGAAGGCGCAGAAGAACACGACAGTAGCGATAAAAGGCAGTGGGCCACAAGCTGGCCCAGGCGCCATATGTCATGAAGGACAACGATCCCTTCGACGAAAAGAAGAGACACTTCGCATGATGTAACACAGAGGAAGGAGACCCTTCCCGGTCATTTCAAAGATCATCTTTGATATCCGAAATCAATATATCAAGGTGCTGGTCATATCGTGCGTAACGATATTCCTCAACACAATACCCCTCCGAGACGACCGGCTTATCCTGGAGCCTGACGCAGCAGAATCACCTTCGGTATTATTCCCAGGTCAAAACGGCATATTGCTGCTGGCATCGCGGAGGTTCTTTTAGAGCTCTTCCCCGTTGCCGATCTCGATAGGAACGTTCTTGTTGTCGACGCCATACAAATCGGGAAGTTCCTGGGCAATCCCCGGAGCCTCTATAGTGATGCAGCAATGCCTGCCGTTCATGAAGCCTTCTACCCGGACCATATCCGGTGGAATCTGGTATATCCCGGCGTCCTTGATCTTTCCTTCAAATTTCAACATCGCATACCCCCTTCTTCTACCGCTGCCATATCCATGAGACCGCGTCGATGTTAGCGAATTTGTTGATTGTTATATATTGTGGTCATCAAACCATGTTGTCAACCACATGGAAAATGGCATCCTTGACATTCTTTAAAGAAATCGAAAGGATATAACGGCTCTTTTTTCGGTGATCAAGGTGAGGACCGCCCTGACTAGCGTTGCGCGGTGCACAGGTGCGCTTCGTTGATTTCTGAGGTTAACCTCCATGCGGTATTTAGGAGAAGATCGAATTAAACCCGGGCAAGGATGACCCGACGTGGATGGAATAGCCGCCCGGGAAGACACGCCGGCATTTCCGTAGAGACATAAGACCAGCATGGTTCTCAGGGTATCAGGACTATTCGTGCGAAAATATACGCTAAGGTTTTATCATGCTACCGTGCCGAGATCGTTCTCAGGAAGTGTAGGTTCCACCAACCTATACGCAATAGCAACACTTGCTAATATTGGAATAGCTGGAGATTCTGAGAAACGGACGATCACGATGAGAAAGAGAGGCTAGCGCTCCGCCTAACAGTTGCATCAGCGGTCCGTTTTGATGAGCGAGGTTATATTACCCGTTATGTCGCCGCGATATTAACCGTAATATTCTTTAGGTCAGAGTTTACAAGGCTTCCCTGGAAATGTGTCTTGAATCTCTTTATTATCCTGTTTTCCACCTGTCTGACCCGTTGCTGCTCTGAAACTATCTCCTCCACATCCTGGCCAGAGCTAATCCTATCCATAAGCGTTTCGTCGCTTCCATCATAGGCGGGGACATCAAGGGACATGTCGT
>DNYO01000165.1 GCA_003506795.1 Deltaproteobacteria bacterium | reverse complement strand
GTCTGCTCACGCTCATCGTGGCCGCCGCCGAGACCGGCGCCGCGGTGTCGTCCGACAGCATCTATCTCATCAATAAAGATGATGCAGGGGGCGTTCTTTTTTGCCTGGTTGAATAAATCGCGAACACGGGACGCACCGACGCCGACGAACATCTCGACGAAATCGGAGCCGCTTATCGTGAAGAAGGGGACGTTCGCTTCACCCGCTATAGCACGGGCGAGAAGCGTCTTGCCCGTCCCGGGAGGCCCGACGAGAAGGACGCCCTTGGGTATGCGCCCGCCGAGCCTGGTAAACTTTTTTGGGTCCACGAGGAAATCAATGATCTCCTGGAGTTCTTCCTTGGCTTCGTCTATACCCGCCACGTCCTGAAAGGTCACCCGGTTATCACGGCCCGTGAAGAGGCGTGCCTTGCTCTTGCCGAAGGCCATTGCCTTGCCGCCTCCCGACTGCATCTGTCGCATGAAGAAGATCCATACGCCGATGAGCAGAAGCATGGGAAACCAGGATATGAAAATGGACTGCCACAATCCCGATTCCTCATCGGGCTTGGCGGTGATTCTGACGTTCTTCTCCCGCAGCGTCTTTACAAGATCGGGATCGTCAGGTGCAAAGGTCTTGAACTCTTTCCCGTCTTTGTAAACGCCGGCAATGTTTTTTCCCTGAATCGTGACCGACGCAACCTTTTCAGCGCGGAGAGCTTCGGAAAATTCGCTGAAGGCAATGCTTTCGTGGTTCTTCTTCGGTTTATTGTATATCTGAAAGATGAACAAACCGAGGAGTATGACCACCAGAATGGTAATGATGCTTTTGTTTGTAGGTCCCTGACCTGTACTTTTTTGCATAGGCCATATTTTACCACAAAATTTCCTTAATTATCAATATTCTCAGGTATTCAGAGTAAGGGTTCAGGCTCAGGGTGAAGGGATAGGGGAAAAGATGAGAAAAACGCTTGTATTTTCAGGCAGAATAACCCGAGGTTTTCCGGCCATGGGAAAGGGGGCGACAAACTTTGTGACCGTTGCCTTTCCTTGATCCCGGGCCCCTTACACCACGTGGTTTTTCTTGCATTTCAAAAACCGGTGTGCAATAAGAAAGGGACACCATGGACAAAATCAAGCCCGATACCGCTATAGATCAGAAACCCCGCAGGGTTCTTGCACTCATCGCCTCGCCGAGGACCCTTGGAAATTGCGAGACCTTCACGAAGGAGATCTCCCGCCATATCCCCGAGGTGCATACGCTCAGGCTCATAAGGCTGACAACGTTGAGGATAGGGGCGTGCCGGGCCTGTTACAGCTGCGTTATGGGCAATGATTGTCCCGTAAAGGACGACATGGAATTCCTCCTTCGCGAGATCGCAAATGCCGACGCCATCATCGTTGCTTCACCCGTCTACTACCTTGGCGCCAATGCGATTATCAAGAACATTCTCGACAGGGGTTTTCTTT
This sequence comes from Deltaproteobacteria bacterium, assembly GCA_003506795.1. GTDB lineage: Bacteria > Desulfobacterota > Syntrophorhabdia > Syntrophorhabdales > Syntrophorhabdaceae > Delta-02. Next base: position 4,266 of record DNYO01000165.1, on the reverse strand, counting down.
TCTTCAGCGTTCTTGAGAGGACCTATGGCAAACCTGTGATCCTTCTTAATTTTTTTGGCATGCCGGGACGGATCGGAATGGCGCCCCAGATGCTAGAGACCTTCGCGGCCTTTCTCGGGCTTTCCGTCAAAGCGAGTCTTTCCATCAGGGCGGCGCTTCCCGGTGAGGCACTGATGACCAAAGCCGGCGCGGCCCGCGCAGAGCAGTTGGGAAAGGCGCTTTTTTCATCCCGGAGAATAAGGCGGAAAAAGGGTTGCCCCTTCTGCGGCTGCGAGATCATCCGGGTCGCAGGAAAGGCTTTTGTCTGCACCGTCTGCCACGGCAGTTTCACCATCGATGCGCAAGGCGCTTTTGTGCGGAAAAAAGAAGGCGGCATTCTGGGGCCTCCCGAGCATATGCTTCTGCACCGGGAGTGGCTTCGCGGCATGAAACAGCGCTTCGCGGAAAAGAAAAAAGAGATCATGAGAACCATCATCCCCTACAAGAATGAGGGGGAATGGATCGAGCCGGGGTAGAAGACGGTTTTATTTCAACCTGGAGTTTAGGGGCCCCGAAGGGCCCCTTTCGTTTTTAGAAGAAATACCAGGCTGCGAATCTGTACTGATCGACCTGGCCATTGCCATCGGCGAAGCCTGCGCCTGTACCTGCTCCCTGGCCCTTGCCGTTGAAACCGGTGAACATCGTCATCCACTGGATACCAAACCTGACTGCCTGGTTCGCATCCCAGAGGAGGTTCGCGGCATAGGCCTGCATCATGTTGACGCGGTCGCGTGCCGGTGCGCTGTTGGTGCGTGCCCATTCGCTGTAGTTGTACTTCAGGTAGCCATACATGCCGTTGAGTGACAGCGTGTCGGTGAGCCACCAGGACGCCTGGGCGTAAAGACCGAAAAGCGTCGGGGCCGCCGCATCCCGGCCCGGTCTCAGGTAGGCACCGTTACTGGGACTGGGGTTGCCCGGGGACATCCAGTTGTTGCCCGCCACGTTTTGACCGATGAAGAAATTGCCGTTGAGAAGAACGGCCATTGCCTTGTTGCCCTGTTTCTCGGGAATGATGGGTATGGAGTACCTGAATGCTGTCACCCAGGCATTGACCCTATCCGATTTGGTGACGTCGGTAATAGGGTCGGTCAATTCCTCATCTTTGCCGTAGTAGCCGCCAAGCGCGAGCTTCATGGTGTGGGGGCCGATCTTGCCGCAGCGGTCGGTCCAGTATGCGATCTCGCCCTGGAGCCCCGGCCAGTTGCTCCTGGCGTAGCCGTCATTGTACTGGCGGGTTCCGTCTGACCAGTCCGTCGCGGAGGTAACGCCCAACATGGCGTTGAACTCTTTTCCGATGAAGAACCGGTAGGCGATCTGAGGTGTCCTGATGCCCTTGAGGTACTGCGCGAAGTCATTGGCGCCGATCGCCGATACGTAGTAGGGCATACCCCACTGCTGCCAGTTCTGGCCGATCATCAGTTCCGCTGACTGCCAGTTCATTTTCATGAAGGCATGCCTCAGCTGGAATCCGCCGTACTGGTTGCCCGTTGTCACGCCGCGGAAGTCGCCTTCGATGAAGGCGCTTGTCCTGGCGCCCCACAGATCGGGTCCCTTGACGAGAAAGTTGAAACGGGTCTCTCCGCCGGTGGCGAAGGTATTGCCATACTCGTCCGCCATGACTGCCCTGTCGGAACTGCTGCCCCTGAAGGCCGTCGCGGGATCCGCGTGAGTGTTCTGGGTTGAGTAGCCCAGATCGTATTTTACAAAACCCCCGAATGTAACATCGTATCTGCTTGTTACGCTGGCCGCATTGCTCAATGCCGGGATGACAAGGAGCAGAGCAAGCAGAAGAAAAGCTGTTTTCTTCATAGTTTCCCCCTTTGGGATTTTTAATTATTTTCGAAATTACTATTTTGGATGATGCTTTTTTGGAACTGCTCTGAATTTACTCTTTGAAGGTATCCTGAAAGACACCCGTTGAATTTACTGGCGCGGCGTTAACGCAGAAATAGTTTGGCCGGAACCTCCTTTCATTAATATTTTTTAATTTTTACCAGCACGGAAAATGTTTGTCAAGAGAAAAGAGGTCATGGGTAACAGGTGATAGGAAAAACTCCTTTCCCATTACCCATGACCCATTACCCATAACCTCTTTTCATAACTTATCTATCGCTTTTACCACTTTGCGGAGTTTCTTGGGGAGTTTGCGGGGGTTGCCTTTTTTTGGGTGACGGTCTTCCTCGTCATCATCTTCTTTGGCCTCGAACGCCGGGGTTGCCATCATTTCGGCCAGCTTGACAGGAGTCAGGAAGGCGATGCCTTTTGCCTTGGCCTCATCGATTATTGCGCGGTCGGAACTGACTACGATCAGGCCCGCCGGTCTCTTGCGTATCCAGCCGATGATGACGTCGTCGGCTGTTTCGCCTTCTCTCGAATAGACGACCTCGATTCCTCTGACGTTTTCGCTGTGCCTGCCCGGCGAAACAGTGTCGTAGGCATCGAACACAACCGTTACCCGGGCCGGTCTGGCCTTCTTGTACCGGGCGCACTTCTCCAGAAATTCCCTCCGGAGAAGGTCCATCGATGCACCTTTCTGCACTGAGGAGGCACTGATCCGGTTGATGTAATTGTATCCGTCTATAACGATGTGAACCATAGTGAACCGTTTACGTCCAGGGTTTCACGATTCAAACAGAAGGAGATAGTCGAACCACCTCACGTGTTTTGTCGATCTTCCCCGTAGAAGTCTTTCAAGATTCTGTCCAGGACGCCGTTTATGAACTCCCGGGAGTCTTCGCTGCCGTATTTTTTCCCCATCTCGATGGCCTCATCGATGGCCACCTTGGGAGGGACGTCACCGGAAAATATCATCTCGAAGACCCCGATCCTGAGGACATTCTTGTCCACATAGGCGATTCGGTCTATCCTCCAGTGTTCGCACGCCTTCCGGATGAACTCGTCTATCTGTTCCTGGTGAGTGCCGATCCCGACGAGAAGGTGTTTCGCATAGTCTACGATATCCTGCTGGTAAGGAAATAGCGAGCAGTACCCGGTGAGGGCCCGTTCGGGATCGTCCCCGGCGGTCTCCACCTGGTAGAGCATTCTCAGGGCTAGCTCTCTCGCTTTCCGTCTGCGCACAAGTTGTTTTCCTTGATGAGGTTGACCATCTCGATGGCCGAGACGGCGGCATCATAACCCTTGTTGCCGGCCTTCGTACCCGCCCGTTCAATGGCCTGTTCGATACTGTCGCTGGTGATGATCCCGAAGGATATGGGCTTCTCCAGTTCGAGGGAAGACTGGGCTATCCCCTTCGTCACTTCCGATGCGACATAGTGGAAATGGGGAGTCGCTCCCTTGATCACGGCGCCCAGGCATACGACGGCATCGATATCCTTCTTTTTGGCGAGCAATCTGGCTGCCAGCGGGATCTCGAAGGAACCGGGGACCCGGTAGATATCGATTTTGTTCTCGTCCGCCCCATGCCGTTTGAGGGCATCGAGTGCACCTTCCACGAGCCGGTCGGTTATGAAACTGTTGAACCTGCTTACGACGATTGCAAACCTGAAACCTTTCGCGTTGAGCTTGCCCTCTCGTACCATGTCCACCCCTTATATGTTATTTAAGATATGACCGAGCTTTTTCTGCTTGGTCGTGAGATAGGCGATGTTGTCTTTTGTCGGCACCATTTCGATGGGCACCCGTTCGACAACTGTCAGGCCGTATCCTTCAAGGCCCTTGATCTTCTTCGGATTATTCGTGAGCAGACGCATCTTGCGCACGCCGATATCGCTGAGTATCTGGGCGCCGATGCCGTAGTCCCGAAGATCGGGGGAGAAACCCAGCGCAATGTTTGCCTCGACGGTATCGTGACCGCAGTCCTGAAGGCTGTACGCCTTGAGCTTGTTGGCAAGGCCGATCCCGCGTCCTTCCTGGCGCATGTAAACGAAGACACCCTTCTTTTCATGCTCTATCATCTTCAGGGCTTTCTGCAGCTGTTCGCCACAGTCGCAGCGCATGGAGCCGAGGACATCACCGGTGAAGCACTCGGAATGGACCCGGACAAGCACCGCTTCGTCGGGATTTATATCTCCTTTCACGAGGGCCAGATGCGTCTTCTTGTCGATATCGTTTTCGTATGCTATGAGCGTGAACTCGCCGCCGAACCGGGTTGGTATGCGCGTCTCCGCCACGCGGCGAACGAGCCTTTCATTTTTCGTCTTATACTTGATCAGGTCCGCGATGGTGACGATCTTCAGGCCGTGTTTCTCGGCGAAGACCTCGAGGTCG
>DNYO01000183.1 GCA_003506795.1 Deltaproteobacteria bacterium | reverse complement strand
ATTGCGGCCGGAAGGGAAGAAAGAACCGGGTCGTCCCAATTGGATGCCGTCCATGAAGACCGTGAAATGAGCGTTTCGAAGAGCCCCGTTATTTCATCGATGGTCTTATGATCTTTGGATACATTGAGGACAACCGAAATCTCCGGAGAATACTTGACAAGGGTCCCGTCGCTCTCGTCAGCCTCCACCACAAGAAATTCGGAGCCACCGGAAAAGGCGTTTCCGATGAGTCCCTGCTCTTCCAGCTTGAGAAGGGGGGCGCCGCTGATCAAGGAGGGCGATTTCCTGCATGCCGAGAGGAACTCGAATATCATCGCGGTTACGGTGGATTTGCCGCTCGTGCCGGCGACGGCAATGGTTTTTTTAGAGGCGATGATCGAGGCGAGGAGGTCCGAGCGATGTATAACGGGGATATTCCGGTGGCGCGCGGCCGCGATGTCGGGGTTCGTCTCCTCGATTGCCGTGGAGACGCACAGGACATCGGTATTTTCGGTCACGCCCGTACCGTCCTGGCTTGCGATGACGCACCCGAGCCCCTCAAGCGATTGCCGCATGGAGGCGGTGTCCTCGCTCGCGAGAAGGCGGTCGGAGCCGGAAACGGCTATCCCCTGGAAACGCAGGTACTGGGCGAGGGCACTCATGCCGGTGCCGAAGATACCCGTGAAGTGAAAATTCCGGCAGGGCTTTCCGGCGACAGTGATGGGCGGGGGATCGATATAGACGACCGTTCCCTCGCGTACCGTCTCAAAGAGGCGGACGACATCGGCATTGGCAAGGCACAGGCATCCGTGGGAGAAGGGCGTGCCCACGAGATCTTCCCTGCTGGTTCCGTGGATATATATGTATCGCTCGCGGGAATCCACCCCCGGGCCCCTGTTGATCCCCTCTTCCAGGCCTTCGAGGCGGAGGATACGGGTTAATATGAGATTCTCCTCTTTTGAAACTCCGTCCCAGTCGATTCCGGTATCCTCGCGGTCCCGGAAGATACGCCCGCGAGGCGCGCCGGAACCGATCTTTTCCGAGATCCGGTGGATCCCCGGCGGCGTTTTCAGTGAATCTTCCCGTATGCCGACCCCGCGCAGGGCGGTGGAAGCAGGATACTGTCCCGTCACCAGATCGCCTTCACACACGAACAGCCTTTGTTCCTCAACGGACTCAATGAGGAACACGTCTGCCGGATTCGCAAGGTATTTCGTTATTCTATTATAGATGCCTCTCAGACGCCTTCTGTCCATTTTCAAAACCTTCTCGTCGTGGATTGTTTTACCGTGACACCTATTGATTACCATCGGCGGTATAAGGATTCAAGAGGATATTCGCGTTTCCGCTTTCGCCGGAAAGATGTCGGTCTTGTCCCACCTACCGGCCTATCCGCATCTTTGATCGGCAGGCCCGGCGGGAATGTGGGAAGATGGGTGGCCGGGAGAGGGAACACGTCTCCTGTGCAGCCAACGATTCCCCGGGGTGACAAACATATGACAAAGAAACCGGCAAATCTTCTCTACGGTGTTGACGACCGGCCGCCGGCCGGTATCTGCATGGTGCTGGCGATCCAGCATATTTTCTTCCTGACAAGCGGCTTCATTGTGGTTGCCATTGTTATGGGTCAGATCGGCTGCAGTCCCGATCTCATCCGCAATGTCGTATCCATGACGATGATCGCGAGCGGTATAGCGACTATCCTTCAGGCCCTGAACCGCGGTCCTGTCGGCAGCGGTTATCTCTGCACCGAGGGGACCGACCCGAGCTTTCTCTCCGTTTCCGTCCTGGCCGGCACTGTGGGCGGCCTGCCCCTTATCTTCGGCATGACCATTGTCTCCGGCATAATCGAATGCCTGCTGTCCAGGGTCATGCACCGTCTCCGGGTCATCTTCCCTCCCGATGTCACCGGTGTGGTGTTGACCATGGTGGGTCTCAACATTGTCCCCATAATGATCCTCGACTTCATGGGTATCGAGGACAAAAACACGCCGATCGAGACCGCGAACGTGCTGGTCGCCGCAATTACGCTTGCCATCATGGCGGGGACCAGTGTGTGGAGCAAAGGGAAACTGCGCCTCTACTCGGTCATAATCGGCATCGCCGGCGGTTACTGCGCCTCAATTCTCCTTGGAGTGCTGACGCCGTCCCAGATGCGGGAGATAACGCTGGCCCCCGTTGTCTCTCTGCCCGATATCTCGCACATAGGCTATTCCTTTGACCCGGCCCTTTTGATCCCCATGGTCATCGTTACCCTGGCTTCCACCCTGAAATCCGTCGCCTCTCTGACAATGTGCCAGAAGATTAACGACACAGCCTGGACCCGTCCGGACCTTGTCAATATCGGCAAGGGTACTCTGGCCGATGGACTGGCGTCGGTCGTTGGTGGTTCCCTGGGGGTGCTGGGAAAGTCACTTTATGCCGCCAGCGTCGGCCTTACTGTAGCCACGGGTGCGACGAGCAGGATCATTGCCTATTACATCGGAGGCCTCTTTATCGCCCTGGCCTTTCTGCCGAAACTGGCCGCGGTGTTCAGCATTATGCCCAAGCCGGTCATGGGCGCGGCTATGGTCTACATGGTGTGCTTCATGGTGATCTCCGGCATCCAGATGATGACCTCCCGGATGATCGACAACCGCAAGACCTTCGTGATTGCCGTTTCTCTCATGTTCGGGATGAGCGTGGACATATTCCCCAATCTCTATCAGCACGCGCATCCCCTGCTGAAGCCCTTCCTCAGTTCTTCCCTCACCGTCACCACGGTGCTTGCGATCGTCCTCAACCTGATCATGCGCATCGGGATCTCGCAGCGCGCAACCCTGAAATTGAAATCCGGAGTGGATGCTTCGGATACCATATTTCAATTCATGGAGGATAAAGGCGCCTCATGGGGGGCCCGCAAAGATGTCATTCAGAAGGCCGTGGCCGCCATGAATGAATTCGCGGAAGCTATCGTCAATTGCGGGATGAAAGGCAACGAGATCGTCATGTCTGTCGTCTTTGACGAATTGAGCCTGGATGTTCGGATAACCTACGAGGGTCAGGTGATGGAATTCCCGACAGAGCGTCCCGACATGGCAACGATTATCGACGACCGGGAGGCGCTGGCCCGTATGTCCGGATTTCTCGTCCGCCACTATGCGGACAGGATCAAGGTGTCCCGGGAAGGCGACCGATCCAGGGTCGATCTCCACTTCGAACACTGAGAGGAAAGAAGCGTTTCAATACCCGGTGGAACATACGCCCGTCATCACAGCTTGTCCTGGCGGTGGATCACGGCCATCGTGCCCTGGTTGTAAAGGTTTCTCGCGAAGCACTCCACCGAGATGTCCGCCCCGGCCACCATGTGCATGAACATGCTCTTGTTTCCCACAGAGATGCTTTTCCCCGGAAATTGGCCGCCGAAAGTCTCTTCAGGTATTGATTTAAAGTACCCTGAGAATGGGTAGCGCCTTGTCATGTCGTCCTCTTCGAAATCCTTGTACCCCGTGGGATAGTCCAGGAAGCGGTGCCTGCCCGAGGATATGGTCAGGTACTGGGCCTCCGACGGTTCGTAAAAGCACCACCGCGTCCCGTTCAGGCACGGGGCATAAGGCCATGCAAACTCATCGGAGCCCACGCCCTCCATGACTATGAGCGCGACATTTCTGTTTGCCAGATCCTCTTCGAGAATGCCGCGGATGCCCGTTATGTCCCGAACGGTGTGGCCGGGGGCGTGAAGGGGGATGGCGGAATTGACGGAGGGGATCATGACCGGAGTCTTCATGAGGATTCCCGCGGTCTTGAAGGCATAGCCCTCACGGGAAAGCATCAGGAACTGGGGAACCCTGGGCGCCTGTGCGGGGGTGCCGCCAAAGAGGGTCACGATTTCCTCCCGCGAGACGATCTTCTCGATGTGGGGATGTTCCGAGAGGAACTTCATGTCCGCCGGGCTCGGGTTGTACAGACCGGCATATCTCGTGGACCAGTGGGTACAGACGGCAAGACCATCGATTCCCGTTGCATCGACAAGGCCCCGAAGAGGCGTCATGTCGCCCGTCCCCACCATCACGGCGGTAAAACCGGTAAGGTCAACGAAACGCTGCGCCTCCAGAAACGCATCGGAGATCATCTTCGTTCGCTCGTCGCCCGTCATGGGCGTATACCTGCCCGCAAAGTACTGTGCCGCATACGTAAGGAAGACGAAACGCGGGTTGTAGCGGTCAATGAGGTCGATCGCCGTATCGCTGACCCAGCGATTGCTTCCCGGGTCCATATCCCCGGGGTAGGGGTGTCTTTGCAGGACGCCCCCAACCATCTCGACCAGGGGGCCCGAGGCTGGAATCTTCTCTCCCGTTGCGAGGTCAAGGGTGTTCTGCCAACCTCTGGCATCAACGATTGTTATGCCCAAGTCTGCACCATTTCTTTGATCCGGGCGCCGGATTTGTCGGCGAGCAGTCTGATCGGCCGTCCGCACCCGGGACATTTTCCCTCCTTGCAGAGGACCCTGTTTAGCTTGTCGCCTCCGCAGCCCAGGCTGAACCGTTCGATCGCAACAGAGCCGCAATCGGGACAGATGGTATTGACCCAGTCAGATCCGACGAAGTTGTGAAAATAGATGTAGGGGAGCCTTTTCCGCGCGGATTTCAAGGCGGCATCGATGGCCTGGATACTCGGGTAGTCCCTGTCTTTCATCTC
>DNYO01000205.1 GCA_003506795.1 Deltaproteobacteria bacterium | reverse complement strand
GGATGACGAGATACCCCATGAGGTACTGAAGGTCGTCAAGGACAAGAGATTGAGACGCTTCAAGGACAGGCTCGTCGGGATCTTTACCGACGAGGGCAGGGGCATGTGGACGCGTTATTATGCGTTGTCCGCACTCGGTGCCTTCGAGGACCAGGCACTCTTCGATATTTTTGCGAAAGGGCTTCAGGATGCAAACGGGCTCATCACCATAGGATGTATCCGGGCGCTTGCCGACCTCAAGGACAAACGGGCGATTGACTACATCAGGCCCTATATGGATAACGCCAACGACGATATCAGGTCGGCGGCCGAAATGGTAGTGAACAGGATGGAAAGTTAATAGGACCGGCTATGACCAGAGAAGAATTTACCTTACTGAGAGACTTCATCTATGAGAAAACAGGTATTTACTTCGCCGAAACGAAGACTTATCTCCTCGAAAGCAGGCTTACGAACAGGCTTAACGAGCTGGGTCTCGGTTCATTTGAAGATTATTATTACCATCTGAAGTACGGCGCGGACAGAGCCAGAGGGGAACTTGCGAACCTCTTCGACGTGGTGACGACGAACGAAACCAGTTTCTTCCGGAATCCCCCTCAGCTTGACGCCTTTAAGATCATTCTGCAAAAAACATATGTGAACGGCTCGGCCCCCGCCTCCCCCATCCGCATATGGAGCGCAGCCTGTTCGACCGGTGAGGAAGCTTACACGCTTGCCATCATGCTCATGGAGATGATGGAACTGCGGCGCATCAACATACCCTTCTCCATCCTTGCCACCGACATCAGCACCAAGGTCCTCGAATCGGCCCGCAAGGCTGTATTCAGCCAGTACAGCGTCCGCAATACCGACGAGGCCATAAAGAAAAAGTATTTTACAGAAGAAAACAATATGTATAAGCTAAAGGAAACCGTAAAAAAGAACGTTAAGATCGACTTCATGAACCTCATGGATGACGATGCATACAGACTGTACCGGCAGATGGATTTTATCTTTTGCAGGAATGTTCTCATCTATTTTGACGAGAAGATGAAGAAGAAGGTCGTGGACCATATGTACGAGTGCTTAAAGCCGAAGGGGTTCCTGACCATCGGCCACGCGGAATCTCTCCATAACATTTCCCGGGCCTTCAAACCTCTCGTTTTCCCCGGCACCATCGCATATCAGAAAGGATGATATATGAAGACGATACTTATCGTGGATGACTCGGCAACTATCAGGAAGCTCCTGGCGTATATCCTGAAGAGGAAGAACTATGTCATTGCCGAGGCGGAAGACGGGATCGACGCCATGGAAAAACTGAGCCATGTCCAGGTCGATCTCGTGATTGTGGATCTGAATATGCCCAACATGGACGGGATCGAGTTCGTGAAGAATTTGAGAGATAACTACTATTATATGGATACGCCTGTCATCATGCTCACGACAACAAAGGATGACAAGCTGAAAAAAGACGCTTTTGATGCCGGTGTCAACATGTTCCTGAACAAGCCGGTGCAGCCAAATTTCTTACTGTACAAGGTAGAAAGTCTTTTACAGGATGAGGAGGAGTTCAATGGATGATCAGGCGCTCCAACGGGATGAGATGCAGGAAATCATCGAGGAGTTCATAGCGGAATCGAGTGAGCTCATGGACAATGTCATTCAGGACATTGTCGTTATCGAACAGAGCCAGGATGAAGAGGTGGTCAACAGCATATTCCGGGCAGTTCACACGATCAAGGGGACATCGAGTTTCCTGGGGTTCAATGCCCTTTCCCAGCTTGCCCACAAAGCCGAGGACGTTCTCGGTGTCATCCGCAAGGGCGAGATGGCGACGGATCAGACGGTGGCCGATATCCTTCTGGAATCCTTTGACCTCATGAAGGCGATGATAGACGACATCCGGGACCAGGGAAGCGAGAATCAGGATGCTTCCGGCACTATTGTAAAATTAAGCGATCTCCTCAACCCCCCCAAAAAGACAGCGCAGCCTCCGGCCGAGGAAAAGAAGAAGATCGGTGAGCTTCTCGTCGAAGAGAACATCATCAGCAAGACCGAACTGGACGATGTCCTCAAGAAGCAGGAAACCGAAAAGGACAAGAAAGTCGGCGAGATCATCGTGGAGGAGAAATACATCACCGAGACGCAGCTCAACAAGATCCTGGTGAAACAGAAGACGCCCAAGCTGGAGGAACAGAGCATCAGGATCGACGTCAAGAAGCTCGACGAACTCATGAACCTCGTAGGTGAGCTGGTTCTCGGTAAGAACAGGCTCATCCTCGTGAACAGCATGGCGAAGAAAGGGGAGGAGACGGAAACGGTCTTCGACAACCTGACGGACATAACGAACTACATCGAGGTCATCACCAACGAACTCCAGTTATCGGTCATGAGGGCACGGCTGGTGCCCATCAGCAAGGTCTTCAACAAGATCCCCAGAATGGTGCGGGACCTGTGTTCCGAATTCAAGAAAGACATCGAGCTCAAAGTCGAGGGCGAGGAGACGGAACTTGACAGGTCTCTCATAGAGGCCCTCCACGATCCCCTCATCCATATCATACGAAACTCGGTCGACCACGGCATCGAGGTGCCGGGCGAGCGTATCGCGAGGGGAAAACGCGGCAAGGGCCTTCTTTCCATCAGGGCCTATAACGAAGGCAACCACGTCATCATCGAGATATTCGATGACGGCAAAGGTATCAATATCCAGGCCGTCAAAGACAAGGTCAAGGAAAAGGGAATCATGAACGATGCCGAACTTGCAAGCCTCTCTCCGAAAGAGGCGATGAACCTCATCTTCATCCCGGGACTCAGCACGGCGCAGAAGCTCAGCAAGGTCTCCGGGCGCGGGGTCGGGATGGATGTTGTCAGGACCAACATCGAGAAAATGAACGGACAGGCACAGATCGACTCGGAAGAAGGCGAGTGGACGAAACTTACGATAAAACTCCCTCTGACGCTGGCCATTATGAGGGCCCTCATCGTGAACGTGGCGAAGGAACTTTTCGCCATACCCCTCAATACCGTTACAGAGCTTGTCAAGCTCAAGGAAGGGCTTATCAAGACGGTGGACAAGAACGAGGTTCTCGTTCTGCGCAACACGGTGATACCTGTCGTAGATCTGGGAAAGGCCTTTCTCTTTCACGGTGACGAGGACGGCAGCGGCTATGTAGTGATCTGCAATATCGGTGAAAAGACGATAGGCATCAAGGTCCATTCCGTCATCGGCCAGGAAGAAGTCGTCATCAAGCCGCTGGGTGAATTCCTCAAGGACATCAAGGGAATAAGCGGCGCAACCATACGGGGCGACGGCAAGGTGATCCTGATACTCGACATCCCCTCGGTCATCCTCAACTACAGCATGCACAGAAAACTCCAGGCCCAGGCACAGGCTCAGCAGATACAGACGGGGATGAGGAATTAGGGGAAGGGAGAAAGGGCCGAAGAGAAAGTAAAGACCGTCTCCGGTGGATGGTTTTCCATAGGTCCTATAGGTCGAATAAGACTTATAGGACCTATTTACTACTCCTGGTCGTGAAGCCTGCCTTTGGCCCCGGAGGTGCGACGGTCTTTACCTCCCGTTCATCGCCTCATACTCGAGGATCACATTATTCTCGATGACATAGAGGTCGCCGGGGGTCATGTTGACGTCGGTCAGGTTGATTTGCATTTCTTCGTAGTTTTCCTGTTCCAGGTTTTCTATCGCACAGACCAGTTTGCCGAGAACGCCGTCACGGTGGAGGAGGGCGGTGTGGATCTCCTCGGAGAGGTTGAAATCGTTGAGGATGGTCTCGAGGGGAACCTGGAAGAGGGCGTCTATGAGGGAGAGGACCCCGGTAATGAAGGCCATGTCGGCGGCGGCCGTGTCCCGGGTTATACGGGTTGCCAGCAGTTCCATGATCCTGCCCCGTATAACGGCCCTCTCGAAGAGGGGGGCGCTCGTCGTGTCGTGGCCTTCGTCTGCGAAAAGCAGGAGGGTGACCCACTTCTGGAGGTTGCGGTATCCGAGAAGGGCTATCGCCTGGCCGATCGAATTGATCTTGTGTGCGGTATAGAAGGCCGCCGAATTCATGAACTGGAGAAGCTTGATGTGCAATTCGGGGTTTTTCCTGAACAGGCCCTCTATGACGAAGAATTCCTCCTCGCGGGCAAGGAACCGTGAAAGCTCAAGGAGTACCAGTTGTGCGGGGGAGATGGACCGTGCCGATATGATCGATGGTTTCGCAAAGAAATATCCCTGAAAGTAATCGAAACCGAGGTCGCGGCATTCCTGAAAGTCCTCGTGAGTCTCCACCTTTTCAGCAAGCAGTTTCAGGTTATGTTTCTTCAGCTTTCCGACAAGTTCGGGAAGGGCGGACCTGTCGGTTGCCATGAGGTCTATCTTGACGTAGGAGGCGATGCGAAACATGCCCTCGAAAGCCCCGTCATAGGCTGTAAAATCATCGAGGGCAAACTGGTAGCCGTTCTTCCTCGTCCTGGCGCAAAGCTCCACCACCCTTTCGTCTATCTTTACCGTTTCGAGAAGTTCAAGGACGGTCGACTTCCCGGGAAGAAGGTCTACGATACCGCTGGCCAGCACCTGGTCATCGACGTTGATAAAACCGATCTTATCCCCGATGAGCCTCGATATCCCGATGTTATTGAGGGCGTTGACCATGACGCTGGCTGTCGCCTGCACGTTATCGGTGACGTTGGCCCCGTTCGTGTCGCCCTTCCGAAACAGGAGCTCGTAGCCGAAGATCTTCTTGAGCCTGTTCAAAATGGGCTGTCTGCCGATATGGACCTGTCCGTCTTTGTCGGGGTGCGATTTATGTTCCATGTGAGCGTTGCCGGTTGCCGGTGTCTTTATCAAGGGCCGGATTTCCTTTACATTACTTATCGGTTATAGTATCCATAAGATTAAGCCGACAAACAGCAAAGACTTAAGTTGCGGGTGGATTTTCCGATCATAGTGGAAAGGAGGAGGATTACATGAATGAGGGAGCTATTCTGCAACTTGTGACGTTTAAACTTGGAACCGAGGAATTCGGCGTCGATATACTGAAGGTGCAGGAGATCAACAAGATGATGAACATCACGAAGATCCCCAACGCGCCAGCCTTTATAGAAGGCGTGATAAACCTGAGGGGAAAGATCATCCCCATTGTCGACCTCAGGAAACGTCTCGGTTTCAGGGAACAGCCGTATGATAAATCCACGCGCATCATCGTCGTCGAACTCGAGGGCCTTGTGCTCGGTTTCATCGTCGATTCCGTCTCGGAGGTCCTGAGGATCCCGGAAAACACGATCGAACCGCCTCCTTCCATGGTTGCAGGCATAGAGTCGGAATACATAGAAGGCGTGGGTAAGCTTGACGACCGACTGCTCATTCTTCTCGAACTGAAGAAGATATTCTCGTCTCCTGAAAGAAAGGATATCGAGAATATCGATATGAACTAGGGGACCACCGAACGGCATTATGGACGAGACCTTCGAGGTTAATCTCTTACGCAATGTTCAGCCGACCGACAGAAAACTCTCGGTATCCAGGGAATTCGTCGGCCCGAAGAAGAGGCAGGAGAGGAACGAAAAGGACGGGCAGAGTGGCGCCGGACCGGAAAAACCCCGGAAAGCCGTCAGGCTTTATGGCAGAGACGTTTCAGAAAACCCCGCGGATGAGGAGCATGAGGGGAGGATAGATATAACGATATAGAGACGGGTAATAGGTGATAGGTAATAGGTAATGGGTAATGGTGAATAACCGTTACCCATCTTTTTGTTATGGCTGCGCCTTTCAGGCGCCTTTAGCTTTCGGGTTTTTCTTTAGTCTCCTGGCTTGCGCCCGTTGTCTCTTGCCCGTTTTCTTCATTTCCTCCTCCTCCGAGAACCTTGTAGAGGTTTACGAGATTGGCTATGCGGGCGAAGCGGACTGAGATCAGGCCCTGCTGGGCCGCGTAGAGGCTTCGCTGGGCGTCGAGGACGGTAAGATAGCTGTCTATGCCGTTCGTGTAGCGCGCATCGGCGAGGCGGTAAGTGTTTGCGGAGGCATCCACCAGGGATTGCTGTGCTGTCATCTGGTCTCCGACGGTACCCTTCACGGCAAGGGCGTCAGCCACCTCCCTGAAGGCGGTCTGGATGGATTTCTCATACTGTGCCACGTATATTTCGCGAGTAGCCTTTGTCGCCTGGAGGTTGGCCCACAGTAAGATCGAATTGAAGATCGGCACGTTGACCTGGGGCACAAAGCTCCAGGTGGCGGCCCCGGCCTTGAACAACCCGGCAAGCTCATTACTGGTTGTTCCGATGCTGGTCGAAAGCGTGATGGAAGGAAAGAAGGCGGCCCGAGCGGCGCCTATGTTGGCATTGGCGGCCTTAAGATAGCTCTCGGCCTGGAGTATGTCGGGCCTTTTCAGCAGTACCTCGGAGGAGAGGCCGGGTGAAAGGTCTTTTGGCGCCGCGATGGCATCCAGACTGTCGGACAAAAGCTCGGGGGGTACGGGGGCTCCGACGAGGAGGTTCAAGGCGTTCTCATCGGTGGCCGTGTAGGCGGTGAAGCGCGCAACGTCCACGCGCGCCGCTTCGACTCTGGTACGGGCCTGGTTGAGATCAAGCTCGGATGAAGCCCCCAGTTCGTAGCGCCGTTGGATCATGGTGTAGGTAGACTCCTGGGCTTTGAGGGTCGATTGGGCAAGTTTAAGGTTTTCCCTGTCCGCCGCAAGGATCAGATAGGTATTTGCAACCTCGGAGATGAGTGAAATCTGCGCGCTTCTTCTTGCGTGTTCTGTGGCGAAGTACTGTTCCAGCGCGCTGTCCTTGAGACTGCGGATACGCCCGAAGAAATCAACCTCCCAGGAACTGATCCCCACGTTGGCATTGTACAGTCGTACGTTGGTGGCTTCATGGTTCTCACCGATGTCAGCCGGGGTCCTGTATTCGTTGAGACTGCCTGCAGCGTTTGGCAGGGGAAGGAGCACGGCCTGCTGGACCCGATACACAGCCCGCATCTTCTCGATATTCAATACCGCTACCCTCAGGTCCCGATTGTTCCTGAGAGCAAGGTTGATGACCTTCTGGAGCTTTTCATCGGTGTAGAACTCGCGCCACCCAATGTCGGAGGCGGCAGCGGCGGCCTGCCCGGCGGCAGTCTCCTTATA
>DNYO01000087.1 GCA_003506795.1 Deltaproteobacteria bacterium | reverse complement strand
TCATCGGCCCCAACGGCGCGGGGAAAACCACGCTTCTGAATGTTATAGCCGGATTCGAACAATTTTCGGGAACACTCAGCCTTTTTGGACATCACGAATCGTGGAAGCGCGACCGCCAAACACGCCTTCGTATCGGGTATGTTCCGCAACTGTTTCAGATCGACCCGGCGTTTCCGATCCTTGCGTCAGAGGCCGTCATGACGGGCTCGATCGGCCGCCTGGGTCTCTTTCGGTCACCGGGAAGGGAAGAGATGGAAAGAGCGATGAAACTCATGGAAATGATGCGCATGGCGCATCTTGCAGACAGGCCGCTCGGCCAGCTTTCCGGCGGAGAGCGTCAGAAGGTATCGCTGGCACGTGCTATCCTCCAACAACCCGACATTCTCCTCATGGACGAACCGACCGCGAATCTCGACATAGCCGTCCAAAAGGAGGTTTTGGATCTTATATGCGAAATCCACAAGCAACAAGACCTTACCCTTCTTCTCGTCACGCACGACTTCACTGTACTTCCTGCCGCCATGCGCCGTGCTGTGCTCCTCAACCACGGCAAGACGATTTATGACGGAGACATCGACACGGCGATGTCGAGCGAGACATTGAGCAGGCTATTCCAATATCCGCTCGAAACCTTTGATCGCAATGGCAAGAGGTTCGTTTCATATGACTGAGAACCTCGTCGATATCCTTGGATCCCCACTCATTCAGCGGGCTATTCTCGCCTCCGTGCTGTGCGGTGCAAGCTGTTCCGTTTTTTCCGTATTCGTCGTGTTGATGAAAATGCCGCTCATAGGCGTCTCGATGTCGCACGCCGCTTTCGCAGGAGCCGTCTTCGCTATGCTCCTCGGGATCAATCCGGCAACAGGCGGATTCATCGTATGTCTTCTCACGGCCGGAGTCCTCGGTCCGCTTTCAGACCGCACGGATATGGCCCCCGAGAACATACTGGGCATCATGTTTTCCTTTCTTATGGGTCTAGCCTTTCTCGGCATGGGAATTTTAACAAGGACAAAGGCGGGCGCCTTCAATCTGATGTGGGGAAGTCTGTTATCGCTCTCAGGGCCGGACATAGTGATCCTCGTCCTTGTAACGTCCCTGGTTGTTCTCTTCGTACTGTTGTTTTTCAAGGAGATCCGCCTTGTCCTCTTTAACAGGCGGCTCGCCGCTGCGAGCGGCCTGCCCGAAAGGGCAATTTATTACACCCTCCTCTTTCTTACCGGAGCCGTGGTGTCATCAAACCTTACGACCGTGGGAGGGCTGCTTATCTTCGCACTGCTCGTACAACCCGGCGCCACGGCACTTCAGTTGACGTACAATTTGAGACACTTCTTTCTCATATCCGCAGCCTCGGGAATCGGGGCCTGTCTTTCCGGCCTCTTCCTGTCATACATTTTTGATGTACCATCCGGCGCGGCCGTGGTCCTCATGGCTACGGCCATCTTTGCCGCTGCATACATTTTCTCCCCGAAGCGCAACGCCAGAAAAACTAAAAGAAACGGAGCATGAATGATGAAGATGACCCAGGATGAGATCTACCGCACACGAAAGGACTTTTTTAATAAACATGCCGAAGATTGGTGCGATACGTGGTACAAGGATAATGCAACCGGCCGATACGATAAACACGCCAGAGATTTTCAACGCCTGTTTTCGCTCCTCCCGTTAAAGGCGGGAGACCGCGTACTCGATGTTGGATGCGGAACGGGGGTACTGGCTCCTTTCATTCTCGAACGCATAACGGCATCAGGAGTCCTTTACGAACTGGACTTCGCCGACCGCATGATAGAAGTAAACAGAAGTCTTCACCAGGCGGCTAACACGCGCTTCATAGTCGCCGACGCCGAAAACGCACCGCTGCATGGCGCCTCATGCGACGCGGTGATCTGCTTCTCTTGCTTCCCGCATTTTCATGACAGGGAAAAAGCCATGCTCATGCTCTCGCGCATCCTGAAACCCCGCGGTGTTTTGGCCGTTTCGCACTTTGACTCGTCCGAGGCGCTTAACAGGCACCATGAGTCATGTCACGCCGTCGCCCACGACCGTCTGCCTGATAAGACAACCATGAGTGCCTTATTTCGGACAGCCGGCCTCACCATTCATATGTTCACCGATGAACCGGGCTTCTACTGTATCATTGCGGGAAAGTAGTTTCGGGAAGGTTTTCAGGCAGCTGGTAATCCTGAAAGCAGACCAAAAAAAAGGGGCCTTTTCGGGCCCCTTTTTGTCATTCGTGGAATCGGGTCTTAGAAGAAGTACCAGACGCCGAGTCTGTATGTGTCGATCGAGCCAGTGCGTTCCGCAAAACCTGCACCTGTACCGGTACCGGCACCTACGCCGTTGTAACCGTTGAACTGCGTCATCCACTGGAGACCGAATCTGATAGCCTGGTTTGCATCCCACAGGAGGTTGACTGCATAGGTCTGTGCCATATTGCCGAGGTCACGGTTGTTTGCCCGTGCCCATGAGCTGTAGTTGTACTTCAGGTAGCCGTACATTCCATTAGCCTGAAGTTTGTCGGTGATCCACCATGACAGGCCGGAGTAAAGACCGAATACTGTCGGTGCTGTGTAATCCCCATTCGGCCTTGTGTATGCGCCAAAGGACTGACCGGGGGCCATCCAGTTGTTGCCGCCCACATTCTGACCGTAGAAGAAATTACCATTGAGAAGGAGGGACATTGCTTTGTTGCCCTGTTTCTCGGGAACGAT
>DNYO01000298.1 GCA_003506795.1 Deltaproteobacteria bacterium | reverse complement strand
TCACTTATATTGGCACAGAGGGAACCTTCGGGAAAAAGCAGCAGGAGGAGCTTGTAAAGCAGGTACTGACAGAACTTGGTCTCAAGCAGGTACCTACTCGGGATATCTCGAATATCTCACATGCACCTTTTCCGGGAGAATTTTGCGGCGAGAGTACTCTTGGCGGTCGGAAAGGCGATATTATTGTTCGGCTTTGGGATCATCGAGTCATGCCGATTGAATGCAAGGTATCAAACTCTTACCTCAATTCAGTGAAGCGTCTGAACAATGATGCAGCAGTAAAGGCGGATAGCTGGCGAAGGGACTTTGGCTTGCGCCAAATTGTCCCCACCGCAGTGCTAAGCGGTGTATATAAACTCCACCATCTCCTTGACGCTCAAGATAGGGGCCTTACACTTTTCTGGGCGCACGACCTCAAACCACTTACTGAGTGGATTGCAAAATCAAAGGAAGCCCCATAAAATTTGACGGCCGCCGGCATTGCACGGCCAGCATGCGGTTTCGACAAAACGATTCATACAAGCCCGGCAAAGAGGATCTGCCAATTGGCCAGACTCGAAGGCGAATCCGCGGAGGCCCGACGAAGTTTACTGTTGTAGTGCGCTGCCCAGGGACAAAGAATACAGTGGGAGATACAGACGACCACCCTCAAGGCCGGCCGAACGCTGCGTGGGATGCCCATCTTGCAGCGAAGTCGCTCTTGTTTTATCAAAGGTCGATAGATCTTCCCTCAAGACAGCCTGTCCAACTGGCGAGCGCTCATTTTTTGTTTCCGGTCCAGGCTTTACACGGAAGAGGTTACAGCTTTCCCAGAAAAGCTCATTGACTTAACGCTGTTCCCCCAGGCCGGGGAAAAGCGACCCAATAAGGAGTGCGGAGTGTGCGGATCGATCAGGTGGCAGACCGGCGAGCTGGCGAAGGTCTTTGAAGCTGGGGTCGGTAAAGCATAGGGGATGAGTCCGAAGTCTGTCCACCACGGCAAGATATCATCGTACGGTACAATGGAGACCTACCGGGAGAGCGTCTGGAACCCCTTCGGCGAATTCGTCAAGGCTGAGCATGGGGGTCAGGGATTGTGAAAGACCACGCGGCCCATGTCGTGGCCTATATGGAAAAGAAAGTGGAAGAGGATGTTGCCAAGCAAACGCTGGAGAAGGTAAACAGCGGCCCTGGGGCGCTCGAAAGGGCGCTCAACTTCAATGGAAAGACGGGCTACGATTTCTTTGCACGACTCGGCGTCTGTAAATTATCGCTGTAAACTAGTCCCGTATTTTCATGAAAATTGGTCCACCCCTGTCGTAGACTAACCTCCATCGACACATGCGATGGGGGGGGGAAGAAAGGGCGATCGGCTTGGAAGACTGGGTTACAATCAGGAATCTCAAGAAGAGGAATCCCGACATGGGTAGCCGGAGGTCGCGAGCTCCTCGGGTTATCACGAAACACGGTCATTAAACCACTAACATCACAGGAATATCCCCGCTATCACCGGCAAAGCACGGTGAACGCCGAAGTTGAACCATTCGAAGGGTTCAACGAGGAGCACGGCAGGTTCTCCCTGGACGAGCGGGGGTACCAGCGCGATGTGGGGCAGGCGGAGCGAGCCGCGGGGGAAGACCCTGAAGGCACCCACGGGTTCAGGTGGAACTTCACCCAGGAACGGGTGGAAGAGCTCCAGGCCCACAAGCTTACCCATGAAGAGGCGCGCCAAGAGGTGAGCTGGGAGATGAAGCACGAGCGAGGTTCCATTACCGAGTACTACCTATTCGGAAGCTAAGGGATGACGATCTCCATGTTGATGAAGACCGATGAGGTGTCACGGCAAAGGCTCCTCAAACGGCTGGCCAGGCAACCGGACCCCATACGCATCGAGGCGATGAGATTGATGGCGGCAAGCTAATACCAGATCAAAGAAGAACACCTGAACCAGCATGATTCGTGTCCTGGAGGTTCGACTTACTCGGTCTCTCATGACCCCAGCATCCACAATGCTTTGTCTATTCTGTTGGTTTGTGTGATGGTAAAGCTGCGTAAGATTGCCTGACATTTCCATTGAAAACACAGATTGGAACGAATTTCCTCTCGCCGAGACTAGAATTATTCACTTACGGTACAATATTACCGCACCTTTATCCCTTCGTCGAGATACTTGATTATGGGATAGATGAAGAACTCGATGACCCTGCGCTTGCCCACCTTCACCTCCGCCGTCAAGCTCATGCCGGAGGTGATGGGCACCCTCTTTCCCTCCACCAGGAATGTCGTCTCCCCCGGGGTGATGAAGAGCTCGTAGACGGGCCCCAGCTTCTCATCCTCGGTGCTGTGCTTCGAGATGCTCCTCACGGTGCCGTTGAGTATGCCGTACTTCTGGAAGTCGAAGGTGTCGATTTTCACCGACACGGCCATGCCGTCGCGTATGAACCCGATGTCCTTGTTGAGGACGGAGGCCTTGATGACGAGGGGGGCGCTTAAGGGAACGACGATCATGAGCTTCTGCGCCGGGGTCACCACACCCCCTATCGTGTGGAAGTAAAGATTGGAGACGTATCCGTCCACGGGGGACAGGATCTTCTGCTTCCGGTTCCGGAACATCGTCTTGTCGATCTCCGCCCGTATCTCGGTGGATGTCTTGTGCTTGTCGGAGAACTCCTTCAGGTTGGTGGCCCGGAAGTTCTCGTTGATGTAGGCGATCTCGTGGGTGAGCTGCCCGATCTTGTGCGTGAGCTGCTGCACGTTGTTGGCGTATGTCATTACATCGTTCAGGGCCTTCTCGTACTCGCTCCTTGAGATGATGTCGGCGACGGCCCTCATCCTCTTTTCGCGGTCCTTCGCCATTTCCAGGAGGGAGGCGTTGTGCGAGCGGTCCTCCTTTGCAGAGCGAAGCTCCTCATTCTTGGCGCTGAGCTGCTTCTCCAGGCTTGCCACCGACGAGCGGTAGAGCTCTCTCTGCGTCCTAATGGATTCAATGTCCTGGTCCCTGTCGTCGGGATTGAAGGGGGCCTTGCCCATCGTCGCGTTGAGGCGCATCTTCTCGAGTTCGATGTACTTGAGGTTCTTCTGCTTCGATTCAAGCTCGGGGGCCGTGATGGAGGGGTCGATCTCCATGAGGACCTGGTCCTTCTTCACGAAGTCCCCCTCACGGCACATGATGGCGCTCACCACGCCCGTATCGAGGGGCTGGAGTATCTTCACGTCCCCCTCGGGTATGATCATGCCCCGGGCCGAAACCACAACGTCTACCTTGCCGAGGCACATCCAGGCGACAAAGAAGACCATGGTTGCCACGATCGTCCAGAAGACCACCCTCCCCAGGGGGCTCACCGGCCTCTCCTCTATCTCCGCCATGGTGGGTTTGAACTCATGGGCATCGTCGTTCCTGAAGATCCACTGCGGCCACTTCGCCACCATATAAAACACGTCCTTCAGTCGGTCTGCCATGCCCTGCCATTTCAATGTCTTGAACCTGTCCATTATCTTCATGGATGCACCACACCGTCTCCGTCACCGGATCTGGCCTGCTGGGTGTAGAGAAAATGGTAGTACCCTTTCTTTGCGATGAGTTCGTCATGGGGACCCATCTCGATTATCCTGCCGTTATCGAGGGCCATGATGATGTCGCAGTCGCGCACGGCCGAAAGCCTGTGGGCAACGATGAAGGTGGTCCTTCCCTTCTTTATGTCCGAGAGGTTCTGCTGGATCACCTTCTCGGACTCATAGTCCAGGGCGGATGTGGCCTCGTCGAAGATGAGGATGCGGGGGTTCGTGATCAGCGCCCGGGCGATGGCGATACGCTGCTTCTGGCCACCCGAGAGGGTGGAGCCACGCTCGCCCACGATCGTTTCGTACCCCTGGGGGAGCTTCGATATAAATTCGTGGGCTCCCGCCACCTTCGCGACATTAATGATTATATCCATGGAGACGTCGGGCCTTGGCAGTGAAATGTTCTCCCTGATCGTTCCGCTGAAGAGGTAGTCGTCCTGGAGCACCACTCCGATGTTGAACCTCAGCCAGACGGGATTGATATGCCGAATGTCGATGTCGTCCATGTAGATTGTCCCTTCGCTCAGGATATAGAGCTTCTCGATGAGCTTCGTGATGGTGCTCTTGCCCGAGCCGCTCCTGCCCACAAGCCCCACGCTCATGCCCGGCTTAATATCAAAGCTCAGTCTCTCAAGGGCATAGGCGGAATCGAGAGAGTATTTGAAGGACACGTTGTCGAACCTCACGGAGCCGGCGAGCTTGGGAAGGGTGATGTCCTTGCCGGAGCGAAGTTCGATGGGATTATTGAGGATGTCGCTGATGCGGTCCACGGACAGGAGCGCCTGCTGGAACTCGTTCCAGAGGTTGACAAGCCTGAGAAAGGGGCCCGTGAACTGTCCCGCAAACATCTGGAAGGCAATGAGCTGGCCTATGGTGAGCTGATTGTCGATGACGAGCTTCACGCCGAGGTAGAGGACGACGATGGTCATGAGCCGCTGGAAGGTGCCCGATATGGCCCCGGCGACATTCGACATGGTGGCAAGCTTGAAGCTTGAATGGACATACTTGCCGAGGTTCTCCTCCCACTTTTTCTGCATGGAACCCTCGAGGGCGAGAGACTTCACAGTCTGGATACCCGTTACTGACTCCACCAGGTAGGAGTTCGCCTGGGCACCCATCTGGAACTTGTTCTCCAGACGCTTTCTCAGCTCCGGGGTCACCGTGAGGTAGAGGATGCCCACGAGGAGGACGAACCCGAGAAAGACGAGGGTCAGCTTCACGCTGTAGACAAACATGACGATAACGAATACCAGGGAGAAGAAGAGGTCCACGAGGACGGAGACGGACTTGTTCGTGATGAACTCCCTTATGTTATCGAGCTCGCGCACCCTCGCTACTATGTTCCCCACCTTGCGGGACTCGAAGTAGACAAAGGGCAGGGAGAAGAGGTGCCTGAAGAGCTTGGAGCCGAGCTTGGCGTCTATCTTGTTCGCGGTGTGGATGAAGATGTAGTTGCGTGTGACATTGAGGATGAACTCGAAGATGACCACGGCAAGGAAGGCGACGGCAAGGACGTCGAGGGTGGTCATCGTCCGGTGGACGATGACCTTGTCGAGGATCACCTGGGTGAAGAGCGGTGTCACCAGCCCGAAGAGCTGGACGATGAAAGACCCCGTCAGGACCTCCGCCATGACGTTCCTGTAGTGGAGGATCTCGTTGTAGAACCAGCGGAACCCGAATGCGGCCTGGCTCGATATGAGCTTGTGCTTGAAGATGATGTACTCGCCTGACGATGCGGCCTCAAGCTCCGCGAACTCAACCGGCCTTGCCTTCATCTCGGCGGGGAAGAAGACGAGGACCTTTCCCTCCTCCGTGTTCGTCTTAAGGAGGACCCCGTAGCTTGAATCTCTAAAAATAACCATGGCGGGAACAGGATAGGTTTTCAAGAGAGTCTCGGGCGACGTCTGCTTGACCCTTGCCTTGAACCCCAGGTTCTTGGCAATGAGAAGGAGCTGCTCCTTAGGGACCTCGGCCTCTCCTATCCCGTATTCACGGGTTACGGTACGCATGTCCACGTCGATCTGGTTGATTCTGGCGATGAGCTCGAAGCATACAAGCGCTGTCTGCATTACCTGCTCTCCTGTGAGAGTATCTCAAGTTCCTTCACCGCGGCGATCTTCGCGATGATGACCTTCGTCAGTTCCAGCTTCTGTGTGAGGAGCTCTATCTTCTGGTTCAGAAAGTCCGTCCATTCGATGAGCTTCTGCCTATGGAGGCGTTCGACCATGGCGAGCTTGTCCTCCACCTTTTTGAGCATGTCTTTCCGGTTCGCCATGCCCGACGTGTAGGTCCTCTTTGCATCGGTCACCTTGGCGTGCCTGCCGCTGAGCTCGGAGAGCTTCCGGGATCTGTCGATCTTGAGCCTCTCCAGCTCCAGCTTTGCCTTGTCGATGTCGGCATTGCTCCTGAACCCCTCGAAGAGGGTCACCGTTGCGGAAATGCCGATGAAGAAGTTGCGGGGCTGGATATACCGCGCCGAGGCGCCCGCTTCGTTATCATTACTGGCATACCAGACATACTTGGAATAGAGTCCCAATCGGGGATAGAGCTCTTTCGTGAGGGCGTCGACCTCCGCCTGCTTCTTCTCTATCTCGAGGGCGTAGATGCGGGACTCCGGGGTCCTGTCGATATCGAAGGCGATGTCGTCCCTCCCTTGCGGCTCGGTGAAGTCGCTGACACGCAGGATCTCCGCTTCATAGGCGTCCCCGGTGTAGAAACTGAGGTCCTTCGAGAGTGTCGATACCTTGAGCTTCAAGGTATCGATCTCGTCGACGATCTTCACTGTCTGCACCGCCTCGTCCACCATCTCGACCTTCGATATCCTGCCTGCCCTGTAGAGCCTCTCCTTCGTCAGGGACAGCTCCTTGTAAAGGGTGAGAAGCTGCCGCTTTGTCTCAAGCTCCCGTGAGGCGGTAAGGAGGTCGGAATAGATGCCGAGCACCTTGAGCCTTATCTCCCGGACGGTCTGGCGGTACGTTGTCTTCTTCACGTCGACATCGCTCTTCGCAATCGACACCCGCTTTATAGTGGCCCCGAAGTCGAAGAGGTTGTACGTACCCGCAAGCAACAGGGAGCTCTGGTACATGGTGTTCTGGACGAGCACCGTGTCACCCACGGAGGTGACCTGGTAGGTACCGTCGGAGAGATCCCTGACATATTCTGAATTCCACTGGGCCCTGATGGTAGGGTAATAGAGGGAATAGGCGCGCTTGAGGGAAGATTCGCTGATACCGACGTCAAGGCGGGACATCCTGACGTCATGGGAGTGGGTGAGGGCCTTTTCGACTGCGGACTCGTAATCGAGCGTATCGGCGGCAGCACAGAAGGCCAGCGAGAGAAGACAGACAATTCCCACCAGGGTGCTGTAAAAACAGGCCCACTGGAAGAAAAGACCGAACCGCCCCGTTACGTGGGCCCTTGATGCCGATAACACGTGCAGTACCTTTTTGTATAGAATTCTGTGCAGCGGACAGCGACCGTTCTCTCGCCTGTTACCTGGTCACTTACCCGCAGTTGCCTCTGTTTTCTTCCGGGTTTCTTCTAATCGTTGAAACTCTGATGAACCCGCCCCTTCTTACCCATGCCATGAACTGGCGACGATGTTCATGAGATCCTGGTTGTTCCTCACGTCATTGACACTCGTCAGTGATATGCCATGCTCCGTCGCGAATGCGGTTATCTGCTGAATGACGGTGTTGATGTCGGCGTTGTTGAGGAACAAACCACTGTTTAGTTCGATCTTCTCTACACCGTAACTGGCGGACATCTGACTCGACACCGTAACAGCATCAGTCGTCCCGTATCCAACAACAAGATTCTGCCCGCTCTGGAAGAGGGCCACTGTCCCCTGCAATACATCGGATCCAAACAGAACCCTGTCCTGGGTCGTATCGTCGGAACCGGAATCAGAAATGGTATCGGTACCGTTCCCCAGTGCAAACACATACGTGTCATCCCCGGCGCCACCGTTTAAGGTATCGTCGCCCGTGCCGCCGTCGAGGTAATCGTTGCCGTCACCACCGTTTATGGTGTCGTTGTTCGCCCCGCCGTAGATGTAGTCGTTGCCGGCGTTGCCGCTTAGGGTGTCGTTGCCGTCCTCTCCGTAGAGGACATCATTGCCGGCGTTGCCGTACAGGTAATCGCTGCCCGTGCCGCCATACGCCACCATCGCAGCGGCGCCGGCGTATATGAAATCGTTGCCCGCACCGCTCGCCACGGTGGTGCTGAAGCTGGCGGGGGCGTAGAGGGAGTCGTTGCCGTCGGTGCCGATGATGCCGGAGGCGGCTGCCAGCGCCTGGGCCTCGGCGGCGGTAAGGGTCGTGTCGTTGAACTGGAAGTTCTCCACCCTGTACCCGTCGGAGGTGAACCAGTTCTTGATCCTCAGGGTCTCGCCGGTAGCGTTCACCCTTATCATGATGCCGTCGTCGGCCGAGATGGAGGAGACAACAAAGGTAACATCGGTGGAGTTGAGGCTCCCCAGATTGATGGTGTCCGTACCCGAGGCATCGGTTATGTTATCGTTGCCGGAACCGGTGGAGAAGGCGTACGTGTCATCCCCGGCGCCACCGTTTAAGGTATCGTCGCCCGTGCCGCCGTCGAGGAGGTCCGCTCCGGTTCCTCCCTCCAGGATGTCCCTGCCGGAGCCCGCCACGATGGCGTCGTTGCCGGATCCACCCTTGAGCCAGTCGTCTCCGCCATTATTGGCAAGTATCTGGTCGTTGCCTCCACCGCCAACGATCGAGTCGTTGCCCGTGCTGTCATAGAGGGTATCGGCTCTGTCGGGTTCCGGTGTGTTCGGGTCGGTGATGACGTTGCCGAGTGTGTCGTATTGAATCTGGACCCCCGGGGTGTTGGGGTCGAAGTCGACGGGGGCGAGGTCACCTGTTATGGTGAGGGTGGTGGTCGGGTCATCGGGGGTATCGATGAGGTTGATCGAAAGATCATCCGGATTTGAACCCTCTTCAAGCGTGATCGTGGTTCCATCTTCAAAAGTTATCTTCCATGGCGAGCAATGACTTACCTGTTGCTTTCCATCAAGTGTCTTCCAGATGTCTTCCTCTCCGTCCTTATAGAACGCAGTTAATCTATGACCACCCCAGGATATGAAGTTCTTGCCATCGTCTGAAATAGTGAGATTGCCGATGCCAGACGCGATATCGTATGTATCATTGCCGCCACCACCCTTCAGGACGAGCTCTGCCTGATGGGATCCGTTGTTTGTGACAAAGATTCTGTCGCTGCCGTTGCCCCCGTGAACAATGCATATGTTGTTCTCGGCAATCTCGTAGGTAATGTCGGGCTTTGCACTCCCCACACCAAATTTAACCCTTGGCAACATGCATGCTTTTTCCGTAGCCAAGGCCAACGACCAACCCTTATCGATTCTGGTTACGGCATCGTAGTTTTCGTAAACGATCACATTGTTTTGTTCGGTCGCTTTGACGGTAGAAGATCCTTCGGAAAAGCTTTCCTCTTTCGTTCCGCCCCA
Source organism: Deltaproteobacteria bacterium (assembly GCA_003506795.1). Classification (GTDB taxonomy): domain Bacteria; phylum Desulfobacterota; class Syntrophorhabdia; order Syntrophorhabdales; family Syntrophorhabdaceae; genus Delta-02. The sequence goes on along the minus strand of DNYO01000298.1, from coordinate 5,050 downwards.
TATGTCCTTGAAAAAGCCAACAGCCGCCGACCATAACGATTTTGCAGCATCCCACATTGTCAGTTTAACAGCAAATGCAGCGGCCACCATTTTGGAATATCTGGCTTCCTCCGCATCTAACTGCCCAATATATACGTATTCATATTCGTGGTTAGGTACCAGACACTCATATGCTGCTGTGCCGTTCGTCAGCAATTGCGATGATATTTCGCTCGTTGACTTCAATAATTCTAGATCGGCATTCATGATAATCTGATCGCTGGCTTCTTGTTTTTCACGCAACTCTCGACGTTCGGCCCGATAATATTCCCAATCATGTTTCTTGCAGATGGCATCTATGAGGCTGTAATGATACTGGCCCTCATGTTCCAGATCCGTGCAGCCCTTGAGCGTATCGTTATAACAGGCCATAGTATCCCAGTTAATGTTCGCGCTATTTAGAACACGAAAGCCTCCGGCCCAACCAGGACCGGCCCAGAGGCCATAGGTTGGAACAAGGGCGTCGAACATCTGCGATATTCTATTGGGTCCTTCCCAACCGATTTGTCCGATGGGGTATTCTTCGTTGTCTGAGCCTATGTACGGCACTGTGGACATATTGACCCCCTTATCTTTTCTGATGCATTACCGGTTTTTGATCCTTGATGGTTTTTCCGGCAACAACTTGAATTTTGGAAGACGATCATAGTTGAAACCTTCAATCTGTGTCGTAACGTAAATCCTTTCCTGCTGGGTACCATCGCGGACGCGATATACGTGTATTGTGATACCTGCCCCTATATACCCCAGATATTCCCCGTCCGATGAGATGGCAGCAGATGTGACCGACCCTCCCCCGCCGATACGCCGGTGGTTGCCGTCGGGTGAATAAAGATAGAATGTGCCTTCCGACTCAAATAACAGCCGTGTCCCGTCTTTGCTCAGCAAGGGTCTCTGGGAAAGCCTGCCGTATTCGTATCCCACGATCACATAGGGCGGCTCATCCTCGGTCATTCCTTCCCTGAGGGCATAGATGTTGTTGGCCCCGTACTTCCATCCCTTGATCTTTTTCTCATACGCTTCCCTGTCATTCTCCGGTATGCCGGGCAGGGTCATGGGAGCAAACCCCCAGCAGAGGAACCGCTTGTCATCGGGGAAATAGGTGAGGTTGTTCATGTTGAAGAAACTGTAGAATGTCAGGCGCTTCTCCTTCCCCGTGGCGAGGTCCACTTCCCAGGCATCATAGTCCGCCGCAGGGGTCTTGCCGCTCTTGCGCATATACCCCGCCCTGGCATAGAGGACCTTCGTTCCTGAGTGGGAAAAGACGGGGTATATCTTGGCACCCGGACCGGTCGTTATCTTCCTGACGTTCTTTCCGTCTGGGTCCATGATTGCGATCTGCATGTCCGAAAGGCCCAGATATGTGCGTCCCATGGGGATGGCCGAGAAGACGATCTTCGTCCCGTCATAGGAATAGCGTGCCATGGTCCATCTTTCACCGGGAGGGGACTTGTAGGCGCTTAACTCCTCCGTTGCGAGGTCGTACACCTGGATCTGGCAGTCGTCTTCACGACAACGGTCGAACAGGAGCTTCTTCCCGTCAGGGGAAAAACTGAGGTGGTTTATTGTATCCTTTATTCTGGTTGTTCCCATTGCCGAGCATCCTCCCGCACACAGCATGAAAGCAAAGCCGATAAACATGGCGACAACTACCGCAAGTGCACAAACTCTTGATCTCCCTGGACTGGTCTTGCCTATGCGTTCGCTTACATCCTTGGCTCTCATGGCTCCTCCGCTCTATTCAACCGCTTTACGCCCGGGGCGGCTTTTGCCAGAGATACTCCGCCTTTCGAGTCCCGCAGTTGTACCGTCTGTCCACAAACAGCCCTTACTTGTAATTCCGTCGCTTCTTTGGCTTCAGGGAAAAATCAACCAAGATGATGATTCAGAGATGCGCCTTCTCCCCCACGATGAAGACCACATGATGAATGTAAACAAATGTAAAACGAAGGACAGTACGCTGTCAAGATTTTTGTTATGAGAACTTTACCATGATTATATAGGCAAGAACTGATAGTCTTTCCAGACCACTTGCCTGTGGTTCTCATCCGTTTCGTCCGTTCATGCTTGTACGGTTAGAGAAGTTGTGGTACATAACCGGCAGACACTCACCCTAAGTTTCTTCCATCAAGATAACATGCTCAGTATTGGCACCGATAAGGGGGTCTTATTGAACGTTCTCTTCATCCACCAGAACTTCCCCGGGCAGTTCAGGCACCTGGTGAACCATTTTTTGTCTTCACCGGGCAACAGGGTGGTGGGCATCTGTCAGCCTCAGGCGCCGGGGATACGGGACAAGCAATTTGCCCACGTGCTCAAAGGGGTCTACAAACCTCATCGGAAGCCCGCGAAGAGCACCCATCCCTATCTCAGGAACGTGGAGTCAGGGGTGCTCAACGGCCAGGGGGTGGCGAGGAGGCTTCTCGACCTCAAGAAGAAAGGGTTCAGGCCCGATATCGCCTTTGCCCATATCGGGTGGGGTGAGGCGCTCTACTTCAGGGATGTCTATCCCGATGTTCCCCTTGTCGGGTACTGCGAGTTCTACTACCACGGGGATGGGGCGGATCTTGGCTTTGACCCGGAGTTCCCGGCGGACCTTGACGACCGCATGAGGATACGCACCTGGAACATGACGCAACTTGCAAGTCTTGCATCGGTCAATGCCGCCGTCAGTCCCACGAAGTGGCAGAGGAGCCTCTACCCGGAGGAGTTCCGCGAGAAGATACAGGAGAGATGGTCAAGTTCTTTCAGACAACCCACAGGGTTTTTTAAGTGGTTTGGCCGCTTTAAGTTTCATACCGCCTCTTTCTCCGGCAGCTTACTGAAGTAGACCTCATCGGGCGTCCTGTCGTCAAGACCCTGATGGCGCCGCCGTGAGTTGTAGCGTTCAAAGAAAGACTTAAGCCCCTGCCTGACATCGGCGATGGAGCTATATGCCTTCAGGTATATGTCCTCGTACTTGACGGTCTTCCAGAGCCTCTCGATGAAGATGTTGTCTATCCAGCGGCCCCTGCCGTCCATACTGATCCTTATGCCGTTCTGAGAAAGAATGTCCGTAAAGTCGAGGGAAGTGAACTGGCTCCCCTGGTCGGTGTTGAATATATCCGGTGTTCCGTACCGTGTTATCGCCTCTTCCAGCGCGTCGATGCAGAACGAGTTGTCGAGCGTGTTGGATAATCTCCATGACAATACCTTCCTGCTCGCCCAATCCATGACGGCCACAAGGTAGCAGAACCCCTTCGCCATGGGGATGTACGTGATATCGGAGCACCAGACCTGGTTCGCATGCGTGATGTCAAGCCCTTTAAGGAGATAGGGATAGATCGCATGGCCCGGATGGGGCTTCGAGAGACGGGGTTTCTTGTAGATCGCCTCAATGCCCATCTTCCGCATGAGGGTCCTGATGTGTATCCTTCCTGCCTTATGGCCTCTGTTCTTAAGTTCGCTTTTCATGCCCCGGGAACCGAGATGGGGCAGCTCGAGGTGGATCTCATCGATCATACGCATGAGCTCCCTGTCCTTATCGGAGACAGGGACAGGGACGTAGTAGACGCCGGAGCGGGAGAGCTGAAGTATCCTGCACTGTGTCGTTACGGACAAGACATTCTCTTTATCGATCATTTCTTTCCGCTCGGATCGCCGATGCGCCCGAGCGCTCCTGATAAAAAATCGTTTTCCATGGCGAGCCTGCCGATCTTGGCGTGGAGATCCTTGATATCGGGTCCCTGGTCATTGGTGCCTCTGTCCTTTGAGAAGACGTCAGCGGCGTGTTCCAGGAGCTGCTTCTTCCACTCCGTTATGAGGTTCGGGTGGACCTGGTAGCGCTGGGAAAGTTCAACGATCGTCTGTTCTCCTTTGAGGGCATCCAAGGCTACTTTTGCCTTGAATGCCGGTGAGTGGTTCCTTCGTGGTCTCTTTGTCATTTGTCCTCTGCTCCTTTCTTTTGTCATTATAGAGCAGCGAAACCACTTAAGTCACTGTCCGAATTTATTGTACCAGCTCTAGGTTATCCACGAGGGGGTGAACACGGAGGTGGTAAAGCCCGATCGCGATCAGATCCTCACCCTGCCCGACGGGACCGTCCTCACGAAGGATATGGAGGTCGTAACCTACACCGCAAGGGGTCTCGAGCCCTACCGGGGGTTCCACGTCTTCATGAGGGCGGTGGAGGAGATAATCAGGCGCAGGCCGAACTGCCACATCGTCATAACCGGGGGTGATGAGGTACGCTATGGGAAGAAACTGCCCGAGGGTTTAAGCCACCGGGAGAAGATGCTCAAAGAGGTGCCCATAGACGAAAAGCGCGTTCACTTCATGGGGCTCGTTCCTTACGATGTCCACCTCAAAACGCTTCAGGTATCCTCCGCCCATGTCTACCTCACCGTTCCCTTCGTCCTGTCCTGGTCCATGATAGAGGCAATGGCGGCCGGGTGCGTCATCGTCGGTTCCGCTACCCCTCCCGTCAAGGAGGTCATTGAGGACGGGCGCAACGGACTTCTCGTGGATTTCTTCTCACCCGCACAGATCGCGGACCGGGTGGACGAGGTGCTCGGCCATCCCGGGAGGATGGCACGCCTCGGCAAGGCGGCCCGTGACGACATTGTCAGGAACTACAGCGTGAAGGATAAACTGGCCGAATACGAAAGGCTGTGGAAATCACCTGTCATTAGCAGCTGAAAGGTGATCAGAGTGTTCCGGCCTCTCCTTCACGGTCTTCCGGTCCGATGTCACGATCTCGCTGAAATGTTCGACCTTGAGGCCGTGGCTTTTAGCATACTGCAACATTTCCAGCTTTTCGCTGCGCAGGTCCCTGCTGGTCGATAGAGACACGCAAGACAAGCGGTCGTCTTTGCCTGGTCATCTGTCCCATGGCACCGGTTTGGCCTTGGCCACGGGTAGAGCCTGCCGAGTGTGAATAATCCCTTTACATTGACCATCTCTGTTGTATCCTTTCTACGGGGCAATCGTGAGGGTATCGGTCCATGTCCGTGGTGATCCCCCCGGTTGCCCT
>DNYO01000047.1 GCA_003506795.1 Deltaproteobacteria bacterium | reverse complement strand
CCGCCCGTAATGCCGACGATGATCTCTTTGTTGCGCAGCATGCTGAAATGTATATCAATCATTTTAAATGTTGAGACCGAGTCTCCTGATTAATCTCGTGAAGAGATTTGCCTTCGGCACGTATACAGGAGAAACAATGTTGACCTTGCCGATTACCTGGCCGTCAAGCTTTACCACCAACTCTCCCAGCCTTTGCCCTTCCCTGATCTCCCCCTTCACCCGCTCGGGCAGGAGAATCTCCTTCGTCACGGCACTTTTTTTGTCAACAGCCATCGGATAGAGGAAACTCTTCTCGGTCACTCCTTTCATTTTTCTGTATTTACCGTCGACGAGAAAGATGTCCTGTTCGATTACCTCTCCCTTCTTGACAACGTTCATCATTTTATACTGGGCAAAGGCCTTTTGCAACTTTTCCATGGCCAGAGAGTCGCGTATCTTTCCTGTCGGACTCCCCATCACCACGGTGATAAACCTCATCTCGCCCCGTTTCGCCGTTGCAACGATGTTAAACCCTGTCTGGGAGTAATATCCCGTCTTCAGACCGTCCGTACCTGAAAACTTGCCGAGAAGCTTGTTGGTGTTGGTCAGGGTAAACTTGCCGTCCCTGAAGGTATCGGTCTGGATGGATGTCCATTGGAGTATCTTCGGATTCTTGAGGAGTTCCCGGGCAAGGACTGCAAGATCGTTGCAGGAGGTCTGGTCTTCTTTTTCGCCTTTTGCCGGAGGCAAGCCGTGGACAGTGTGAAACTCCGTATCGGAAAGCCCGAGCGCCCTGGCCTGCGCGTTCATGAGCTTCACCATCTCATCCTTACTGCCTGCCACGTGCTCGCTGATGGCATAGGCTGCATCATTGCCGGAGGCTACCATCATTGCCTTCATGAGCTCCTCAAGGGTGAATGTTTCACCCTCCTTGAGGTAGACCTGGCTTCCGCCGATTTGTGACGCCTCTTTCGAGACCGTTACCGTATCGGTGAGTTTAATGCCTCCTGTGGCGAGTCTTTCCATGACCACATAGGCAACCATGAGCTTCGTAATACTGGCCGGGGCCCGCTTCTCGCGTATGTTGCTCCCATCGATCATCTTCCCCCCGTCGGCCTCGACGATAATAAAAGCCCTGGAGGAAGGCTCGGCTTCTTTGGTGTTCCTGGCGGCTGTGGCCTTCTTATTCACGGCCTTCCTGGCCGCTGCATATCCTGTAACAGTGACGAGACACAACAATATCGCGATAAAAACTACAAACAATTTTTTCATATTCTACGGATTTCCTTGGTTTATTTGCCTAATTTCTCCATAAACATCTTAATGAGGTCTATGGGCAACGGAAAAATTATGGTTGAGTTCTTTTCCGTTGAAATCTCTATCAGTGTCTGCAGATACCTTAGCTGGAGCGACATCGGGTTCTGGGAAAGGATTTCCGATGCCTGCGAGAGCTTCGTGGCCGCCTGGAATTCGCCTTCGGCACTGATAACCTTCGCTCTCCTCTCCCTCTCCGCCTCTGCCTGGCGTGCAATCGCCCTCTGCATCTCCTGAGGAAGGTCGACGTTTTTTACTTCAACGTTGGACACTTTTATGCCCCAGGGTTCCGTATGCGTATCAAGGATCTCCTGAAGTCTTTCGTTCAATTGTTCCCTGTGTGAAAGGAGATCGTCAAGTTCGGCCTGCCCGAGAACACTTCTCAAAGTGGTCTGCGAAAGCTGGCTTGTCGCGTACAGAAAGTTTTCCACGTCAATGATCGCCTTGAGCGGATCAACCACCCGGAAATAGACCACGGCGTTCACCTTGATCGAAACATTGTCGCGGGTGATGACGTCCTGGGGGGGTATGTCGAGGACGACGGTCCTCAGACTCACCTTCACCATACGGTCGATGATGGGGATAAGTATGATGAGACCCGGCCCCTTGGGGCTGCCGAGCACCCTGCCGAGCCTGAAGATGACACCCCTTTCATATTCATTAAGTATCTTTATCGCGCTGAACAGAAAAAACACGACGATGATAACGACGAACAGGATCGGAATTGAAAACATGCGGCTACCCTCCTTTTTTTCTTACCTTGACGGTAAGCCCTTCGACGGCAGTGACAACAACTTCTTCGCCTTCATGCAGTGCTTCATCACCAATGGCCGCCCAAAGCTCACCATGAACCATGACTTTTCCTTTTCCCCCGGCGGCGATATCCGTCCGGGCAGTCCCGCTCTCCCCGAGAAGGCCCTCGGAGCCGGTTTTGACCCGGGAAAGCTGCGCCTTCACGGCAAAGGAAAGTATGCCGAAAACAAATATGGCCGATACAACGGCGACGATAAGAATACTCCCGAACGATATGGCCAGAGGGCTGCCGGGAAGATCGACAAGCATTACCGAGCCGATAATGACAGACACAATTCCGGCGATACCCAAAAGACCGTGGCTTACTATCTTGACCTCCAGTATAAAGAATACGATACCCAGGAGGATCAAGGCAAGCCCCGCATAACTGATCGGTATTGCCTGAAACGCGTAAAGCGCCAGTATGAGCGAAATACCGCCGATAACGCCGGGAAAGATCGTTCCCGGACTGTAGAATTCAAAGAGGATCCCGTATATCCCTATCATCATGAGGATATAGGCCACATTGGGGTCGCTGACATAGGCAAGAAACCGGAATTTGAAGGGCATCGGGATCTCGACTTTCTTCGCTCCCTTTGTATGCAGGACCACTCTACCCTTCTTTGTCTCTACCGTTCTGCCGTCTATCTGGGACAAAAGGTCGTCGGTGGAATCGGCGACTACATCGATGACCTTCTGCGCCAAGGCGTCCTTCGCTGCTATGGAAATGCTTTCCGTCACCGCTTTTGCGGCAAAGTCGACATTCCTTCCCCTTTTCGCGGCGATGCTCTTTGAATATGCCTCCGCGTCACTGACCACCTTCTTCATCATTACTTCATCGGTTTTTTCCTTGCCGATACTGACAGGGTGTGCCGCTCCGGTGTTGGTCCCCGGGGCCATGGCCGCCACATGGGAGGCCAGCAGGATGATTGCCCCCGCCGAGGCCGCCCGTGCACCGGATGGAGCGACATAGACGACAACAGGGATGGATGCGTCCATTATGTCCTTTACGATGTCGCGCATTGAAGAATCAAGCCCCCCCGGCGTATCGAGAAGGACCACCAGGGCCTCTACGTCGTCCTTCGCCGCTTTTTCAATGCATTCCCCAAGAAAACCGGCAATGGGCGGGTTTATGGCACCGCTTATGCGGACGGTGTAAATGTCTTTTGCCTGAGAGAGAGATGCACACAGAAGGAGTGAGGCGACAAGTAAAAAAATTATGCCTGGCTTCTTCATCGCACGTCAAAGATCTCCTTAAGTCTCTTTTCAACGGGAGCGGGGACGAAACCGGAGACAGAGCCATGGAATTCAGCAACTTCCTTGATCGTTCTGGAACTTATGAAAAAATAATCCTTGCTGGTCATCATGAAAAGGGTATCCATATCGGGGTTCAATGTTCTGTTGATCGAGGCCATTTGAAACTCATATTCAAAATCGCTCATGGCGCGAAGGCCCCTGATAACGAAGCGCGCGTCCACCTTTTTTACATAGTCGATAAGCAACCCGTCAAAACTGTCGATAATGATATTGCTGTTTCCATTGATCGACTGCTGGATAAGCTCTTTTCGCTCTTCGAATGTAAAGAGACCTTTTTTCTCGATATTGTAGGCGATGGCTATGATGACCTTATCGAAAAGTTCAAGTCCTCGCGTGAGGATGTCGAGGTGGCCAAAGGTAACGGGATCAAAAGAACCAGGGTATACAGCGAGCTTCTGTTTCATCGTCTCTCCTTATGCACCGGAATCTTTGATGCGTCTGAATATCGAAATTACAGTGTCTCCGTATTTTCTTGTCTTTGCGCCGGGGAGGCCCTCGAAAAGGGACAGGGAATCGTTTTCGCGCCTGGAATACTCGGCTATGGTGATGGTGTGTGCGGAATAAAGGGGATGTGTCTCAAGAAGTGTCATCGTTTGCGCTACATACCCCATCTCATAAGGAGGATCCATGAAAATGACATCATACACGCGCTTCCTCCCATATAGTAAAGGGACTGCATATCTTACATCCATATGGAACACTTGGCAATATTTATTTAGACCCGTTTTTGAAAGGTTTTTTCCTATAAGGTCCGTCATTCTCCCGTTCGCCTCGACGAGCGTCGCCGAGGCCGCTCCCCGGCTCAACGCCTCTATCGAGAACGAACCTGAGCCGGCGAAGAGATCGAGCACCGACATGCCCTCGACGCTTCCAAGCATGTTGAAGATGGCCTGTCTGACCTTCGAAGACGTGTATCGGGCCACATCGCCGGGCAGCACGCTGATTGACATCCCGTTGAGCTCGCCGCCTGTAATGCGCAATGTCGCCATCGGCACTATCCGAAGAGGGCCTGGGCTACACGGGCGATCTTTTCCATGCCTTTTATTTCAAAGGCCTCAAGATACAGCATGGTGAGATTCTTGCCCCCGTATGTCTGCTGCAATTCTTCGATGTACTGTTTCTGCATGGTCTTGCGAAGCCGGTGAAATTCGCAATCGGCGTCGCGCACCACGTTATTGATGACAATATTTTCAACGGCGAGACGGTTCTGTTCGAGCTCGCTGATCACCCGGTTCGTCATTTTCACGCCCAGGGCCTCGGGGATTGTAACAATGAGGTATTTGACTGACGCTCCGTCCCTGATGAACTCCCCGATGCGTTCGGAAAGGGCCTCCCAACCGGCTATTATTTGAAGGAGCGTCTTCTTTGATTCCTTGAGGCGCATGGTGTCCTTCATTTTTTCGATATAGCCGTACATGCTCATGTAGAACTTCGTGGCTGCTTCCATGTGGGAAAGGAAGAGTTCAGGCAGTTTAAGGAGCCTCAATGTATGACCCGCGGGGGCCGTGTCCCACACGACGACATCGTAGGTTCCGCCCTCCACGAGCTCCATAATGTAATTGAGCATGTATTCTTCTTCGATCCCGGGAGCAGTGCCTATGTACTCCACAAAATCATAATCGACGCTGGCAAAAGATGAAACAACCTCGTAAATCTCCGGCCCGAAACGCTCTTTCCACCGGGCGAGAACGATGTCCGATGACACCTCGAGTCCGTAGAGTTCACAGGTATCGTCAATCCGTGTTTCCCTGTCGCCTATGTCCTCTTCGAATATATCAGAAAGCGAAGGCGCCGGGTCGCTGGTAATAATGAGCACCCTCCTGCCTTCCCGGGCCAGCTTCAAGGCGATGGCGGCGGCGCAGGTCGTCTTGCCGACCCCGCCCTTGCCTCCCACCATGACAAGTTTGACCCTTCCGTTATCAATGCCGGTAAGTGACATAGGGGTTTATGATACCAGAGACAGGTAAAGGTTTCAAGTTTCGGGCTTCGGGTTTTGGGTCATTAACTTTCTTTATTCTTCCCGTCCCGTTATCATCGCCTTTGTGTGGGAAAAGACGTGTTTGCCCAGGGTTGCCATGTAGAGGTGAACGATCAGATAGAGGACAAAGATGTACCCCACGATGACGTGAATGATATCGAGGACCCGGATCCCGCCTGTAGCGGATATGAGGGCGTAGAAGTCCATGATGTTGCCGAACACTATCCCTGTTGCGATTATGAGAGGCATCGCAATAAACATGATGAACGAGTACGCCAGTTTTTGCAGGGCGTTGAACCGCGATGAGGGCGAGGCCTTGAAGGGATTCGCTCCGCCCCGGAAATGACCATGGATGTAGTAGGTTGTCTGTGCCGGGATCGATCGCATGTCCTTAAAGGAAAGGACATAATGCCTCGCGAACCCCCCGAGGATCTGGTATGCCGCAATCCAGAAAAGAAAGGAAACAGCCAGGAGATATCCCGCATATTTGTGCAGGTTCACGGTAAACCCGTAATCGGAGAAAATATCCACGTCGGTGAAGCGCAGATCGGCACCGGTAATGATGAGGACAAAGATGATCAATGCGTTGGACCAGTGCCAGATGCGGATCAAAAAGGGATGGAGATCTGTCTCGTTTTTCTTCATCGTCTGAACACCACCCGCAAGATGATATGAATACAAACAAGGAACAAGACCGCGAGGCACAGGAAAATACCGGCGATGTCGACCCATCTGAATCCCAGTTCTTGAAGGAGTTCACGGCGCGCCTCGCCACGGGCCCCGAGGAACGCCTTTACGTCGCTCCATCGCATTTTCGTCTCACCGAGAAGGAAGAAATTCACCCCGAGGGAGGAAGGCACGGTTGACAGCACGGTACCTTTGACCGGCATGTAAGAAAAACCTTTCTCTTCGGGGAGGACCAGATACATTGACTGATAGAAAGGTGCGTCCTCGGAATGACAGGTTGCGCAGACCTTGTCCCGTTTCTGCACCTGCGAATAATCATGATAAACACCGGTCACAACGATGGAGCCTTCAATTCCAACCTTATCCCGCGTTTTCTTCTTCAGATCTTCGAAGAAGGGGACAATCTCAGACGATACGATGCGTCCGTCGCCATTCACGTCGATAAGGTTTCTCGCCCTTTTTCTACTGCCGAATGCCGCCGCGACATCGTCGTAGGTGAGCTTCCTCTTGCCGTCTGCGCCGCTGACACTTATATTGAACACCATTCCTTTCTCGGATTGGGGACTATGGCAGGTGGAGCATTCAAGATACATGAAATGGAGTTCGGCATGGGGAAGCCACCTGTGCTTTTCCATGTAGTTCGTATGACACCTGGCGCACACCGATATCCGCTCCCCGGTCCCCAGTTCCCGGTATGTCTTCACCTTGTGGGGATCGTGACAATCGGTGCAATACGCGGCGGTTCCCTTCGCGTGTTTGGTCCCCTTGTATGCGCCATAGGCCTTTGCATGGCACCTGGCACAGACGCCATCGTCTATTCGCTCCTGAGACACATGGCAATCCTGGCAGAGGACGCCCGACTTTCCGTGGGACGTCAATCCGTAAAGATCGGTCATCGGGAGACGGGGGATCATGCTGTGAGGATCCAGGCCCATTCTGAAGCGCTGTCCCGCTGCATTGACATCGAGGGTCGCCTTCTGGAACACTTTGTTCTCGACATGACAACCGTTGCAGGAGATCGCCTTCGCGCCGATGTTGTGGGCGCTGCCGCCCACCGAATAGACTCGCTTGATCCTGTAACTGTCCTTTACCATTGAATAACTATGGACGAGAAAGTCTTTCCATTCCCCGACATCGACAAATTTGTTGCCATCCCTGTCTAGGGTATCCCTCGCCATGGACTGTTTCGAGTCCACCTTCACGTTTATGTGCCCCTGGACCGTCCTGGCGTGACACCCGGAGCATTCCACCTCGGCCAGGTGTTTTTGTGCGGAAGGGAGAGTTTTGTGGACAACCCGTGAGTGGCAGGAAACGCATGTTTTTGTATCCTGGGCAGGTGTATGGACATTATGGCAACCGGAGCACTTGAATCCTTTATCCGAATGTACGCTCGCCTGAAAGCTTTTCGCAGCCTCGGCGTGGCAGGATGTGCAAGCCGGTTTCGCCAGCTTGTCGGCATGCGGCAAATCCTTTATATCATTGTGGCATACAACGCAATCCAGCTTCCCGTGGTTGGTCTTCTTGTATTTGTCGTGACAGTCAAGGCATTCTTCGGCAGCGATCGCGCAAAGGGGCAAGAGAAAAAGGGAAAGCATCGCCAGTGAGAGAAAACGTCGCATAGTGTTGGCCCTTTCTTAATAATACCTCCAGAAGGTCGCGAAAGCAATTATACAGTGTATTGCGCAATTTATTATCTACATTTTTTCCCATCCTGCCGATAATAAAATCATACCCTTCCGGGGTCCCGTAAAGAGAGATATGGCCGAAACACTTTCTCAATCCGATCTTGACGCACTCTTTGGCGATCTGGCAGCAGTCGCCGCCGAACCGGCGGCCGAGACGTCGGAACTCGACAAACTGATGAGCGACCTGGCGTCACTAAACTTCGATACAGGAAACGAAAAACCCGCGACCCCTTCCGTCGACTCCCTTTCAGACAACGAATCCCTCTCACAGGACCAGGTCGATGAACTCCTGAAACAATTCCTGGGATGAAGAGCAAAGACCGTCTCGCGTCAAAAAAAGAAGATAAAAAAAACCCCGGGTGGTGTATCCAACCGGTCTTTAGAAGAATTATAGGTCTTATAGGTCTTATACGACTTATAGGACCTATAATTTGCTTGTGTTAGGTAGACAACTAGCCGATTTAAAAGGCATATTCCTCGCTCTCATCTGGCGTTCAGACCGTTTCTGCTTTACCTTATCCGAAAGGAGCCCGGCCATTGAAATCCTCGTCCGTTTACTTCATGAGACGTTCGAATTCTTCGATAAACCCTCTCTGGCCTTTTATGATCTTTGCTTTCGCTGATTCGAGGTCAAACCAGCCCGCACGGTCGGCCTCGGGAAATTCGGCCATTTTCCCCGATCGGGGCGGCCATTCCATTGTAAAGAGATTGCTTTTCATGTCCGCTACGTCGCAGTCGCCCTCGAAAACCCATGCAAGGATCACTTTCCCGCTTGGCTGTCTGAGCGGTGAAAGGGCGAGGAACTCCCCTTCCGCCGGGAAGCCGGTCTCTTCCTCGAATTCTCGTATCGCCGCCAGGAGTTCATCTTCTCCGGGATTGGCAAGTCCCTTGGGGAGACTCCAGGCACCTTCGTCTTTCCCGGCCCAGAAGGGCCCCCCGGGATGGACGAGAAGTATTTCGATATTATCGCGCCGGCGGTACATAAGCAAACCTGCGCTTCGTTTTCCGCCTGATATCGTCATTTCATGTTCTCCTTACCGGTATAGTGTAGTCGAAAAGACAACGACTATCCAGCAGGATCGGCGAAGAGGTTGTTCTTCCCTGAAGCAGGATTTTTTGACAAGGAGATCGATATGACGGCATTTGCAAGATCGTCTATATTAAAGGCATCCCGATTCTGCCTGTATTTTTTGCTTCTCGCATGGCCCTTTGCGTGCCACGGAGACGCAGACACAATCTTCAGGAATAACAGCGGCGCCGTCGTGGTGGTCGCGTCCTTCGACGAACGGGGAAACCCCATAGGTCAGGGGAGCGGGTTCATCGTCAGTCCCGACGGCAAGGTCGTTACCAACTATCACGTCGTCACCATGGCTTCCAGGATAAAGGTCAAACATGGCAACACAGTGCATGATGTGGAAGGTCTTACCCACGTCGATTCCGACAACGACCTGGCCATACTGAAACTGACGAAAGGGAAATATCCCGCCGCAAAGATAGGAAATTCCGACGTCCTTCGGGTCGGTGAAAAGGTCTACGCCATGGGAAGCCCGCAGGGACTGGAAAACACCATCTCGGAAGGTATTGTCAGCGGCATCCGCAAAATCGACAAAAACATATCGATCATCCAGATGACGGCCGCCATTTCCCGCGGCTCCAGCGGCGGCCCCCTCTTTAACGAACGCGGCGAGGTTGTTGGCATCGCGACTTTTCTCATAGCTGAAACACAAAATCTGAACTTTGCCTTACCTGTCAATCTCATTACGCAGGGACTGGCTAAAAGCGATCTCGTGGAACCCGTGGAGGCGTGCCGCGTCGATTTCAACCAGACGGCAGCCTGTTTCTTCTATCAGGGTGTTGCCTACGGAATCCTGGGCCGGCACGACAGGGCCGTGGATTCCTTTAAACGATCGCTTACCGTCGATTCCGGAAGAGTCGAAACGCTGGTAAACCTGGGAGTAAGCTATGCCAACATGGAGAAACTTGGCGAGGCGGTCGATATGTTTAACAGGGCGCTCGCCCTGGAACCGGAAAACGTGGATGTTCTTGCCAGGCTTGGAAGAGTGTATGCAAAACAGGGAAATTATGCTCAGTCAACGAAAGTCCTGGAAAAATCCCTGAAAATCAACCCCGGCCACGTCGACGCCCGATTCTTTCTGGCCCTCAATTACGCCTCCCGGGGGAAGAGGGCTGAAGCGGTCAAGGCCCTTCAGGAGGTCATCCGGCTCGAGCCCCTTTACACTGACGCCTATGGATACCTGGGATCGGTCTATACCGACATGGGTCGATACGGCGATGCCATCTCGGCCTTCAAGATGGGGATAAGCCAGAGACCGGGCGATCCCGGACTGCACCTCGGCCTCGGCAAAGCTTACGCCTCAGCAGGAAACAAGGCCTCGGCACTCCAGGAATACCAGATCCTGCAGACAATGGACAAGGAAATGGCGAACAGACTCTTCAAGATCATATACAAGTGATTTTGCGAAACTCTTAGACCGTCCTCATTTCTTTGTCCGTAAGAAAAAGAAAAAGAAACCGGCCATGGCCACGCAGGCTATGCCGAGGATGATCCAGAATGCCTGGGGGTGCCTCTGGATGGGGAAAGAGACATTCATTGAAAAGGCGCTGACGACAAAGGTCGGAACCATGATGGCTATGGTAATCATGGTGAGCTTTTTCATGAGGATATTGAGGTTGTTGTTCACAATGGATACCCTGGCGTCCATCATGCTCGCAAGAATATTGGAATAGATTTCTGCCTGCTTGTAGCACTGGGTATTCTCGATGGTTACGTCATCGAGCAGTTCCGTATCGTCCACGGTGAATCCGATTCGCTGCGTGTATATCTTCATTTTTTCTATGAGGACCGAGTTGGAATTTATGGCATTCTGATAATAGACAAGGCTTTTTTCCAGGGCGAAAAGGTTCAGGAGGTAAGTGTTCTCCATGGACGTGCTGATCTTCTCGCCAAGTTCATCGGACACCATGTCGATAACCCTCAGGTGTTCAAGGAAACGGAAGATGCTGTAGCTGACAATTTTGAGCATCGTCTCGGCAAGACGGCTCACGCGTGCGAAGGTTTTGCTGTCGAAGATGGGAAGATCTTCGGCCATGACGATGATCAATACCTTTTCAAAGAGGAACATACCCATCGACGATACCAGGAATTCAAAGGCATGCTCGGCCTGGTAGTTGACGGGCACCTTCAGAATGATCGCGACATGGTTCGATTCTATCTCGATACGGGAGAGTTCGTCGGGGTCAAGGGCGGATTGGAGGGTATGCTCGTCTATCTGATACTGTTGGATGAGATAGCGTCTCTCTTTCTCGTCGGGATTGATGTAGACGGCTATATTCTCTTTTGTACCGACGCATTCGGTTACCCGCGACTCCACTATATTGTAAAGCTTTACCATACGAAATACCGTTCATTTGGATTGTATCTACACTGTATCCCATCTCCGGAGAAAAAGCACCGAAATTCGAAAGAAAAATTGTTCATACACGTCGCTTCATCACCGTGATGTGACGGACGACATTGACTGAATTGAATGATAGTGTTATAAACCGTCATGCACCATTCAAAGGAGGTGATACGATGAAAAATATTTTTGTCGCATCTATGTTAATGGCCCTGATTGCCCTGGCGGTCATTCTAACACCCGTGCCCCCATCGGCTATCGCCGCGTCCTGTCGTGATGACTGCCGTTCCGATTGCTGCACCGATTCCAAATGCACGAAAGAAAAGGAAGCCAGATGTCTGGCCGATTGCCTCAGGGACTGTGAGAATCAGACCCAGCCGAAACCGGACAAGTCTGCCAAACCTCCTCAATAACGAAAATAAAAAGATCAGCGCCCCGTCTTCAACCGGGGCGCTGATTGATATGCTCAATNNAAAACGCTGTCGCCGCCGAATATGGCCAGTTCGCCAAGTTCGTCTTCGATCCGCAGCAGCTGGTTGTATTTCGCTATCCTTTCGCTTCTCGAAGCGGACCCTGTCTTGATCTGGCCTACGTTCGTCGCAACGGCAAGATCGGCTATGTAGGTGTCTTCCGTTTCACCGGAACGGTGAGAGATAACACAGGTATAACCCGCACGCTTCGCCATCTCGATGGTGGTCAGGGTTTCGGTGACCGTGCCGATCTGGTTGAGCTTGATGAGGATGCTGTTGGCAATCCCTTTTTCTATGCCTTCGGCAAAGATCTTCGGATTGGTGACAAAGATGTCGTCGCCAACGATCTGCATGGTAGAGGCGCACCGTTCGGTAAATTTTTTCCACCCCTTCCAATCGTTCTGTGCAAATCCGTCCTCAATGGAGACTATCGGATACTTTTTGGCTATTGTCTCGTAAAAATCCACCAGTTTTCCGGCATCCCACACATTGCCGTCTATATGATATTTTCCCTTCTTGTACAGCTCGCTTGCAGCGACATCAAGAGCGATGAAGACATCCTTGCCTGCCTTGAAACCTGCCTTCGCGATGGCCTTCATGAGTGTATCCAGGGCTTCCGTGGTCGAGGCGATCTGCGGTGCAAAACCGCCTTCATCGCCAACCCCCGTTGAATAACCCTGATCTTTCAGAATCCCTTTCAGGGTATGAAAGACTTCCGCGCCCATCCTCAGGGCTTCGCTGAAGGATTCGGCGCCGGCCGGCACGATCATGAACTCCTGGACATCGAGTGAGTTCTGGGCATGGGCCCCGCCGTTTATCACGTTCATCATCGGAACGGGGATCTC
Organism: Deltaproteobacteria bacterium; assembly: GCA_003506795.1. Taxonomy (GTDB): domain Bacteria; phylum Desulfobacterota; class Syntrophorhabdia; order Syntrophorhabdales; family Syntrophorhabdaceae; genus Delta-02. The sequence continues at coordinate 6,088 of DNYO01000047.1, read as the reverse complement.
GCGCCCCCTGATTCCTCCGATGTACTGGTAGAGGGGAATTCCGAGGAAGTCGGCTGCCGCGCGGGTCACTGCCATCGAGACGCCAAGTGTGGCGTTGGCGCCGAGATTGCTCTTGTTCTCCGTGCCGTCGGTGTCGATGAGAACCTTGTCGATATATGCCTGGTCGAGGGCGTCCAGCCCTTCCACCTCAGGAGCTATGATATTGTTTACGTTGTCTACGGCTTTCCTTACGCCTTTACCTTTGTATCTCTTTGCGTCGCCGTCGCGCAACTCCAGCGCTTCCCTTTCGCCCGTCGAGGCCCCCGAAGGCACGATTGCCCGGCCCGTTGCCCCGCTTTCGAGAACCACTTCCACCTCCACGGTGGGATTTCCCCTGCTGTCGAGAACTTCCCTTGCATAAACATCATATACTGTTGACATACGAACCTCCCTGTTTTGTCCGGGGATCGACCGTAAGGATCGTCGGCCGTTATGTGTGCAGAATACCATAGGATCGCTAATCCTTCAATCGTCATGTAGTGTTAAGGGCACCGGAGAACGGCGGAAACAGGGCTTTCACACAACGGGCGAAAAATGTTTACAAACCGGTTGATATTGGATATATACTTTTCGATATACGGCGAAATCGAGTAAATGTGAAAGGAGGTGAAGTCATGGCCAGGAGAATCACGATTTATTATCTTGTCGCAGTTATGTTCATCATTGGTATCGCACCGCGCGTTGAGGCGGCATTTATGCCCTCCCAGGCGATTACCCTCTCTTCCGGTGAAAGGGCCGCCGATGTCCAGAAGATACAGACAGTCCTCGAGATGAAGCTCGTCAAACAGCGGCTTCTGGATCTCGGTTTCTCTCCTGAGGAAATACAATCGCGTGTTTCCGAGATGAGTGACCAGCAGATCCACAGTTTCGCCCAGAAGCTTGATGATCTCAAGGTCGGCCAGGACGGACTTGGCATCGTCATAGCCATCCTTGTCATCGTACTGCTCGTTATTCTCATCATCAACCTCACATCGGGCAAGAAGGTCGTGGTGACGCAATAGCATGTGAACCCGGACCATGGAGTGCTTTTTAACAGGTGCTCCATGGTTATTTTTTTTATGGTATGAAGAGAATCTTTCCTTTATTTTGCGCCGTGCTCCTGTTCCTTTGCGCTTGCGCATCTTCTCCGACGGTACTGCCCGACGGGTCGAAGATGCTTCCGGGCGTGCCTTTTTTTCCACAGGAGGATTACCAATGCGGCCCGGCGGCGCTCGCCACGGTCATGAACTACTGGTACATACGTCAGGGTGGGACCGAAAGGATCGGCGTCGACGAAATAACGGAGGCCATCTACAGCCCCGGCGCCCGTGGCGTGCTGCCCTCCGACCTTGAGAATTATCCGAAGAAAAGGGGGTTTTCCGCGCAGCAGTTCCGCGGCTCGATGGGTGACATACGCGACCATATCGATCGGGGAATGCCTCTTATCCTCTTTGTCGAATACGGTCTTTCATTCTATCACGTCAATCATTTCCTGGTGGTAACCGGCTACACCCGCGACGGCATCATCGTTAACTCGGGCCGCAGGGAGAGCGAGACGGTCGCGAACTCCGATCTGGAGAAGGTATGGAAAAAAACAGGATACTGGGCGCTTCGCCTGTCTGTCTCCTGATACTGGGTTTACTGCTGTGTCTCGCCTCCTGCAGCCTTCCCAGGATCCTGGTACTCAATGATCCCCTGACCCCCCAGGAACACATCAACCTCGGCGTCAGCTATGAACACTCGGGAGAACTGGATGCGGCACTGAAGGAATACGAAACGGCGTCGAGGGAGATGCCCATTGCCTATCTCTATATGGGTAATGTCCTTTTTCAGAAGAAGGACTTTGAAAGAGCACGGGTGGCTTACCAGGACGCAATTGAAAAGACCGATGATCCCAGAGCCTACAATAACCTTGCCTGGCTTTATTACACAAAGGGCATAAACCTTGACGAGGCCGAAAAACTCGCGAAAAAGGCCATCGAACTCGCGCCCGACGAGGAAGAGTTCAAGGACACACTGCGAATGATAACGGAAAAGGGAACCAAAAAAAATCGGAAGTAGATCATCCTGTAAGCCATATATGTCCTGCAGGATCTGTACGGCAAACCGGGATCAGCCGCCCACAACTCAGGCGATAGAAGGACCCCATGACAAGACCAGACAATCTTTTTTCCGGAATTCCGGCGGACATACCGGAAGAGATATTCGAGACCGTCGCTGAAAACGGCCAGGTCCGTATCGAGAGAATCATCTCCCGCGGACATACGACGCCTCAGGATCTCTGGTACGATCAGGACCTCAACGAACTGGTGGTTCTTCTTAGGGGAAGCGCCGGCATCCTCTTCGAAACAGAGCCGGAACCCATCGATCTCCTTCCGGGAGATTACCTGGTCATACCCGCCCACCGCCGTCACAGGGTGACCTGGACCGACGATGAAGGACCCACGGTATGGCTGGCGGTACACTATCCCCCGAAATCGTAAATCGTGAAGCGTAAGGCCGACAGTGTAGCCAAAAGAACTTCAGCGTAAAGTGTGTTATGTATGGAAGATGAGTATACGAAGCACCGGGGAGGACGGTGGGGAAAAAGCCCCGGCCACTCCTTCAAGAAGAAACGGCAGCAGCCGGGACATCATGATCCTTAGATGTATTTGCCTGCGATATAGTTGCTCAAATGTTCGATGAGCATATCTTTTTCGGAAATGATGGATTTGACGACGTCGCCGATGGAGATGAGACCTACGAATTTATCATCTTCAAAGACCGGGACGTGCCTGATGCGCTTTGCCGTGATAAGAACCATGCAGTCCTCAACGGTTGTTTCAGGTTTCACGGTGAACATCTTGTCCATGGGCGTCATGATCTCGGACACCTTGGTTTCAGCTGAGGTCTTGCCTTTCAGTATGATCTTCCGGGCATAGTCCCTTTCAGAAATGATCCCGTAGACCTTCGACTTTTGGTCCATGACCATCAGGGCGCCGATCTCCTTCTCGCCCATCACTTTCAAGGCTTCGAAAACAGTGTTGTCCGGCGCTATAGACCAGATTTCCTTGTTTTTGTTCTTGAGAATCTCTTTTGCAGTCTTCATAACCCTAAGCCCCCTATTTTTTTTTGACAACGTGATACCGAATCCAAGCCTGCATAAAGTATATAAGCAAAGCCCTGTGCAGGCAAGGGCATTTTGATGCTGCAATCAAAAATAGAGATCCCTTTCGCCGGCCTCGATCCTCGTGAGTCTGTTTTGGATTTCTTCGCGCATCCTGGCATTCGGTACCGCCTTGAGGTGCTTTTGAATCACCTCTTCTCCCACCGCCTTCGTCTCGCCCGATGCGTAGTCGACAAGGAACTCCTTGAAAGTGAGGATCGCGTTGGGTTGGCAGATATTCTGGATCTCGCCGGTCTTGGCGAGTGCCATAAACCGGTCTCCCGTCCTTCCCTGCCGGTAACAGGCGGTGCAGAAGCTCGGAAGATATCCCGACTGGCAGACGCTGCGAAGCATCTCGTCGGTGCTGCGGTGATCCTCGACCTGGAACTGGCCCTGGCTTCTTATCTCAGGTTTTTCTATGTCCCTGTGGTATCCTCCGACACCTGTGCAGGAACCCGCGCTGATCTGTGATATGCCGACCGCGATGACCTCGTCGCGGTACCCCTCGGGCTCCCTCGTGGAAAGGATCATACCCGTATAGGGGACGGCGAGTCTTATAATGGCCACCATCCGCTTAAAATCGTGATCGTTGACCAGGTGGGGAAAATTCTCGAACGTTATACCTTCCGCCGGCCTCATTCTCGGTACCGAAATTGTGTGGCAGCCTACACCGAAACGTTCTTCAAGGTGGAGTGAATGAAGGAGCAGGCCGAGGACTTCGAACTTGAAATCATACAAGCCGAAGAGGACGCCCATTCCGACGTCGTCGATGCCTGCCTGCATCGCCCTGTCCATCGCCATTGTGTGCCAGTCGTAGTCACTTTTAGGCCCCGACGGATGTGCCTTTCGGTATGTCTCGCGGTGATAGGTTTCCTGGAACAGAATGTAGGTGCCTATGCCCGCCTGTTTCAGCTTGCGATAATCTTCAATAGTGGTCGCGGCAATATTGACATTGATGCGCCGAATACTGCCCATTCTGTCCTTGACCGAATAGATCCTCTCCATGGCCTCGAGTACATAATCTATGGGACAGTTTTCCGGGTCTTCACCAACCTCGAGGGCGATCCTCTTGTGTCCCATGGCCTCGAGCGCGACGACCTCACGTTCGATCTCCTCCATGTCGAGTTTGAGCCTCGCTATGGCGTTATGACGCCTGTATCCGCAATAGGTGCAATTATTGATGCAGTAATTGCTTATGTAGAGCGGCGCGAAGAAGACAATGCGCTTTCCGTAAATCTTCTCTTTCACTTCCCGGGCGGCTTCGAAAAGAGCCGCCTGCGCGTCGCCGTCCGCAGCGTGAAGCAGGACGGCAGTCTCATACGGGTCAAGCCCTTTGGCCTCGCGACCTTTTTCTATTATTGCCCGTGCCTCTTCGATCGAGGCGTTTTTTGCCTTTTCCAGAATGTTTGTGATCAGTGCTTCATCGAGGAAATCGGCCGGTTCTGCCTGTTCGTTCTTGTTCATGGCGTGGCCTCCGTTGCATAAGTATATTGCGTGGATTCTTAAAAGTAAAGGAAGCCCGGGAGCCTTTTCAGCAGTTGTCTTCCATGGTCTGCGCCACCTCAGGGAAAGGCTTCAGAGTACGATCTAGGATGCCCATAACATAGGCAATGAGGACCCCGTAATTCACGATGGGAACCCCGGCATGCTTCGCCACCATGAGCCGGTGGAGCATCTCCTTGCGGTTAATCATGCACGCACCGCAGTGAATGATCAGCTTGTACCCCGACAGGTCCTTCGGCATTTCCGGTCCGCTGACCCACGTGTAGTCAAGGGGCCCACCCACAAGCTGGTTGAGCCATCTCGGTATCTTCACCGTGCCGATATCGTCTTCGACGCGGTGATGCGTGCAGGCCTCGGAAACAAGGACCTTATCGCCGGGGGAAAGATCTTCTATCGCCCGGGCGCCCTCGACAAGCGTGGTCAGGTTGCCCTTGTGGCGCGCAAAAAGGATTGAAAAGGACGTCATAGGAACATCCCCGGGCGTATCGGCGGCAACCTTGAGGAATGCCTGGGAATCGGTGACGACAAGGCGGGGTTTTTCTTTGAGCCCGGCAAGCGCGGTTTTCAATTCGCGTTCCTTCACCACGAGGGCCATTGCATCGTTATCAAGGATGTCGCGGATGGTCTGAACCTGGGGGAGGATGAGCCTGCCTTTGGGCGCGGCGAGGTCGATGGGGACAACAAGTACGACGGTGTCACCCGGAGAGATGAGGTCTCCGAGAATCGTCGGTGTCATGAAGTCCCTGGGTGCCTGACTGATCATCGCCATTTTCAGTTCGTCAATGCCCTGCCGCGTAACGGCGCTCACCATGACGGCGGGCAGACCGGCGCCGTCCATTTCAAACTGCGGATAAATGTCAATCTTGTTGACGACGAGGATGACGGGTACCTTGTTTTCACGGGCCTTCTCTACGACCTCTTCCTCGAAAGGCCCGAAACCGGAGGCAGGATCGATGACAAGGAGCATAAGATCCGTCCTGTTGAGGACCCCGAGCGCCTTTTCTATGCGCAGCCTTCCCAACTCGCCGACATCATCGATACCCGCCGTGTCGATAATCACGACGGGCCCGATGGGAAGTATCTCCATCGATTTGTAAACGGGGTCCGTCGTGGTCCCGGGAACGTCGGAAACAATAGCGATGTCCTGATTCGTCAGGGCATTTATGAGGCTCGATTTACCGGCGTTGCGCCTGCCGAAGATGGCAATGTGCAGGCGGCTTCCGCGCGGAGTCTGATTAAGCGTATTATCGGTCACGGTTAGCCTTCCTTGTCTCTCTTCACTTTTTTGAACCCCGCTATCCCCGGTCTTGTCAGCTCCCGGGGCTGGAAGATGGCCTCGATCTCCTCCGGTGAAAAACACCCTCTTTCGACGGCGGTCTCGCCAATGGTCTTCCCCTCGGCGCAAGCGGCCTTCGAAATTTC
>DNYO01000147.1 GCA_003506795.1 Deltaproteobacteria bacterium | reverse complement strand
CATACGATGATGCCGATGGTAAAGGCAAAGATCATGCTGAGTATTCTCTTGATCTGGTTGCGGTTCTGCAGAAGCCGGTAGTCGTCGAGGGCCATATTGACATGAATGTATCCGATATTCTGACCCTTGATCGCGACAGGCATGATCACGTTATAGAGCCTTTGCGTGCCGCTGCGGTGTTCGTCGCCCAGGCGCGCGGTGATCATGAGGTCCTTCTTCCGGCCGGCCGGTCTCTTCTCCGTCATCTTCTGGGTTGTACCGATCTTTTTCGGATCGGAACTCGCGATGACCTCCGACTTGTCGCTGACGATGGAGATCTCCTTGATACCCTTCTTGTTGAGCATGTCCACGTAACCCTTGAGGCGGGCAGTGGAATCCCCGCGATACGTCAGTTCTTCAACGCTTATCTGGATGGCCTTTGTGATATCATCGATATTTTCTTCGACCTTGTCGAGAAGCGCCTCTTCGGCCCTAGTATAGATTATCGTCAATGAACCGATCGATATGAGAAGGAGGAGAAGAAGAATAAGAAGGAGCTGCGTCCTCAAGGAGAGGCTGCGAAAAATGGACTTCACCAGGGCATACAATGTTGCCGCCCTCTCCTTCACGCCGTGCCTGCCGTCAGCATCCATCGGGGTGTTATCCTTTATGCCTGGGGTTGAGATAGGCATCGATGCGACCTGTGATGATATCGACGGGCACGAGGGGAAAGATCTCCTTGAGGGGCGGGCCGTCGGACCGTCCTGTAATGAAGGCCCTGAGGATCATGAAGAAATCCTTCTTTTTGAGGTCCGCGGGCCGCTTCAATGTCTGCGTCAGTTCCTCGAAGGAAAGTCCTTCGCGGCCGCCCAGCAGTTCTTTCACGGCACGCCCTGTCTCCGCGGCTGCCGCCGTGTTCATCAGGTAGCGGAGCGCACTTTCCTTTATATCCGCAACACTGAATATTTCCATGTAATCCTTAAGGTCGTTCAGCGTCGCGGCGTTGTCTCGAACGGCAGATATCATCACCGGGTCGGAACCTGCGAGCCCTGCTTCTTCGATAAGTCTCGACAGCGGCATGTGCTTCAGGTATTCCCTGTTAAACCAGAGAAGCTTTTCCATATCGAAAATATTGTCCGAACCGGAGACAGAGTCAAGGGAAAAGGTCCGGACCAGTTCGTCCATGTCCATTATTTCCGTGGCCACACTCCTGCCCATCGTGCACAGGTAGTTAACCAGGGCCTCGCTGACCACGCCCGCGCCGCGGAAGTCAATAACCCGCGTGGCCCCGTGTCTCTTGCTCAGAGGCTTGCGGTCGGCACCCGTGAGAAGAGAATGATGGGCATATGCGGGCGGCGGGTTCTTGAAGGCATCGAAGAGGGCTATCTGCTTGGGGGTGTTGGAGATATGATCGGCGCCGCGTATGACGTGGGTAATACCCATGAGCATATCGTCGACGACAACCGCAAGGTTGTAGGTGGGCGTGCCGTCCCTTCTAAGAATAATGAGGTCGTCCACGTGGCCCCTCGGGAAAGAAACCTCTCCCCGTATCCCATCGTTGAACATGATCGGCCTGCCGTCGGAACGAAAACGAACGGTAAAGGGCCTCCCTTCGCTCACGAGCCTGCGGGCCTCTTCATGGGAGAGTCTTCCGCATTTTCCGCTGTATCGCGGGGGTTCGCCCCTCGACAGCGACCTCGTCCTGGCCGCGGAAAGCTCCTCTTCGGAACAGAAGCACCTGTAAGCCAGTCCGTTGTCGAGAAGGCTCAGCGCATGGGACCTGTATATATCCAGGCGGTCCGACTGGCGCAACGGACCCTCATCCCACCGGATCCCAAGCCAGCGCAAATCGTCGACGATTGATTGTTCGTAGGAGACATCGGAGCGTTCAACGTCCGTGTCCTCCATGCGAAGCACAAAGGCACCCTCATTCTTCCTCGCGAAGAGATGGTTGAAGAGGGCTGTCTTTGCATTCCCAACGTGAAGGTGCCCCGTCGGGCTTGGAGCGAACCTTACCCTGACCATTTCATAAATCCTGAAGATTCCGTATACATTATGGCTCTATATTTCTTCAAGGAGCACGACGGCGTGGACGGCTATTCCTTCGCCCCGGCCTGTAAACCCCAATCCCTCGGTTGTCTTCCCTTTCACACCGACCATACCGGCATCGACGGACAGGATCCCGGCGATCCTTTGTTTCATCGCTTCGCGGTACGGCGCGATCTTCGGCATCCGGGCCACGACAACGCTGTCCACGTTTACGACACGGTAACCCCTGTCGCGGGCTATCCCCGAGACCCGTTCGAGTATCAACGCACTGTCGATGCCTTCGATATCTTTGTCGCTGTCCGGAAAATGGACGCCGATATCATCTTCCGAGACGGCCCCCAGTATTGCATCACTGATGGCATGAAGGAGGACGTCACCGTCGGAATGTCCGAGAAGGCCCTTCTCGAAAGGAATTTCGATACCGCCGAGAACTAACCTTCTGCCCCCTGTAAGCCGGTGTACGTCGAACCCTATCCCCACCCTCATAGGTTTCCTTTGAGCTGGGAGAGCAAACCCTTCGCTATCGTCAGGTCTTCGGGAGTCGTTATCTTCATATTGTACGGCGAACCTTCGATTACCTTTACCTTCTTGCCCATATGCTCGATAAAGGTTGCATCATCATAACCGTAGTGCTTCTTGGCCATCCCCTCCCGGTACGCCTTTATGATGAGGGGATATTTGAAAGTCTGCGGTGTTTGCACGTGCCAGAGAGAATCCCTTTCGAGGGTCTTCACCACGAAGCCTTCCTTCGAGATGACCTTGACGGTGTCCTTCATGGGCAATGCCGGTATCACGGCATCGTACATCTCCATGAGAAAGATCCCTTTTTCGATGAAGGTGGGCGAGATGAAGGGCCGCGCCCCATCGTGTATGACGACGACATCGCAGGGGTGGTCGATCGCCTCCAGCCCGTTTCTCACGGAATCCTGTCTGAGCTTGCCTCCGATGACGAGCTTCAGGACCTTGTTGAACTTGTACGTCTCCAGGATCTCCTCCTGAATGAGGGGCAGGTCCTTCTGGTTGACAACGAGGTAGATCCCATCCACGGCCCTGCAGTCCTCGAAGATCTGCAGTGTGTGGACGATGATCGGCTTGTTCTCTATGAGCAGGAACTGTTTGTTGGTGGCGGTACCCATTCTTTTTCCTGCGCCGCCCGCAAGAATAATAGCGATTGTTCTCATGTTGTAATCACGCCTGTTCTTCTAACTGGTATTGGTCGGGAAAGATATCGTTCTTGTCGGCCTGTTCCTTGAGCTTCGAAAAGATCATACGCCCCGAGGTCGTCTGCAGTACGCTCGTCACCACAACGTCCACGGATTTGCCGAGATACTTTTTGGCATCGTCGACGACAACCATGGTCCCGTCATCAAGGTATCCGATCCCCTGGCCGTATTCTTTGCCTTCACGGAGCACTTTTATGGTGATCTGTTCGCCGGGCAGCATCGCAGGCCTGAGCGACATGGCAAGCTGGTTCATGTTGAGGACCTCGATACCCTGCAGTTCAGCCACCTTGTTGAGATTGTAATCGTTGGTCATGATCTTGCCCCCCAGCCGCTTTGCAAGTGCAATGAGTTTCGTATCCACATCTTTCAATTTAGGGAAATCATAATCGACGATCTTCACGTTCAAAAAGGTCTGTTTCTGCAGCCTGTGCAGGACATCGAGGCCGCGGCGCCCCCTGGTCCTTTTTACCGGGTCCTGATGATCGGCAACATGTTGTATCTCGTAAAGAACGAATTGAGGTATGACGAGTGTTCCTTGCAGGAATCCCGTTTCGCAAATGTCCGCTATACGCCCGTCTATAATGGTGCTTGTATCGAGAAGCTTGACGTCTTTGTCCTCTTCCAGCCTGTCAAACAGCGGAACCCTGGAGAGGTCGAGGGTCTTGCTCTTTTCTTTTCCAAGGACAAAACCGAGATAGCCCATAATGAAGTAAAAAAGAATGTAAATGGGAAGCGTGATGGGGATGTCCTTGATGAGGGCAAGAAGCAGACGGGACACGAAAAGATTCGCAACGAAAAGGCTGACGACCACCCCCGTGAGGCTTCCGAGAATGATCTTCAGCGATATGTCCCTGAGCTTCAACTCGATCTTCAGGACAGCATAGCCCAGAATGAGGCCGCATGTCGCCCCGACAAGTCCCCAGACGCCGCTCGATAGCAGTTCTTTGAGTATGAAATAGCCGGTAAGGGTAGTAACGGTAAGCAGAATTATCTGAACAAATATATCCAAGCAATCAGCCCTTGTGGTGATTTGCGGTATTGCCCTTTTGATTGCTGTTGTTAGCGAGAAAGATCTCTTCGATCTCCTGTTCTACCATTACTTCTTCGGTTCCGATCGACATGGACAGCTCTTTGGTGATAAGGTTCCGCGCCATCTCGAACATCTTCTTTTCACCGAAGGAAAGCTCCTTCCAGTATCGCAGATTGTAAAGTTCCTTGAGGACCGTCGCCACTTCATAAATGGAGCCGCTCTTGATCCTTTCCATGTATTCCTTGTACCGTCTGTTCCAGGGGGAGTTATCATGAACAATATTCTTGTCTCTCAGGATGTCATAAACCCTTGAAACATCGCAAGCATCGATAACGCTTCTCAGGCCGGCATTTTTCGCGCCGTCGATGGGTATCATGATGGTCATGTCCGTATCAAGGATACGGATAATGTAAAATGACTGCTTTGTACCTGAGAACTCTTTTTCCTCGATGGACTCGATCCGGCCGACACCATGCCCTGGATATACAGCAACTTCTCCTACATCAAACATTACGCCTCCGATAATTGTAATCGTTTTTCGGCTAGGTTGCCATATTGTAGCATAATATTGAGAAAAATTAAATAAGTAATTGTTTTTACGCAATAATCCGTAAAGAATTCAAGGCGTCATCCCTGCTTTCCGGGGAAAATGCCTGAGACTTTCAAGATACCTGTTTTTGGCGTTCCAGGAGTTTGAATTTTATGTCGTTGACGATCCTGAGGAGGCCTTTATCGCTGGCAAGATCGAGGGCCGTCTTGTTATGATTATTCATTATCGTCAGGTCGGCGCCCCGGCTGATGAGAAAATTGATTATCCCGGCGAACTTGCTGGAAATGGCGCACATGAGAGGTGTATTGCCGTCGTGGTCCCGTGCGTCGAGATCGGCACCGTTTTCGACGAGGAGGCGAACAATCTCCAACTGGCCGCTCCTGCAGGCAAACGTGAGGGCCGTGCCGCCGTCCCTGTCGGGGACGTTCACGTTCGCACCCCGGGATACCAGGAACCTGAGGACACCCACCTGGTTGTTCCTGCAGGCATAGGCAAGGGGTGTTACGCCCTTGGCGTTCGCGGCGTTGATATCGGCGCCATTATCGACCAGAAATCGTGCCGTATCGGTAAACCCGTGCATCGACGCATACATGAGCGGAGTATTGCCGTTGGGGTCCGTCCCGTTGACATCGGCTCCCTTCCCGATGAACTGGACCACGCTTTCCAGGTCACCCTTTTCGCTCACCGTGATCAGTTCACTAAGAAATCTGTTGTCCATTTAAATCATTATATACTACCGAAACAAAAAAAGTTCATTTTTTTCAAAAAACGGGCTCGTCCACGATGGAAGTCCGCGAACGGCCCCTTTGAAAAATGGATTGATGCCGGCGACATTTTCCTTTATAATCACTACAATCTTTATCTGGAGGACATCATAATGGTCAAGTCAAGGTTCGCGCCGAGTCCAACGGGGAACCTCCACATTGGCGGCGCGAGGACCGCCCTGTTCAATTATCTCTATACAAAACATCACGGTGGTATTTTTGTCCTCAGGATAGAGGACACTGACGTCGAACGCTCGAAAGAAGAGTATGTCGACGACATCCTGGGCGGCCTTTCCTGGCTGGGGGTTCACTGGGATGAGGGCCCATACTATCAGAAAGACCGGATGGACATCTATCGCGAGCATGCCTTCAGGCTTCTCGAGGCAGGACATGCGTATAAATGTTACTGCACCCCCGAGGTGCTCGAGGAAAAGAAGAAGAAAGCCCTGAAAGAGGGCGGCAAACCCCACTACGACAGGACCTGCCGTGACCTGCCGCCCGATGACGCTTCCAACGAAGGCAAGCCCTTCGTCATCCGGTTCCGGAGTCCCGTCACGGGCCAGGTAAGCTTCACCGACCTCATTCGCGGCACCATTACGTTCAGATGTGAAGAACTAGACGATCTGATCATCTTCCGCACCGACAACACGCCCACTTACAATTTCACCGTTGTCATCGACGACGCACTGATGGGCATTACCCACATTGTCCGCGGCGACGATCATATCAACAACACCCCGAGACAGATACTCATCTATGAGGCGCTGAAATATCCCGTCCCGCAGTTTGCCCATGTTCCCCTTATCCACGGAAAGGACAAGGCGCGCCTCAGCAAGAGACACGGTGCCACATCGCTTCTCGAGTATCGCAACGACGGCTTTCTGCCCGAGGCGCTCATGAATTACCTGGCAAGGCTCGGATGGGCGCACGGCGACCAGGAGATATTTACGCAGGAGGAACTGATAGAGAAATTCGACCTTCCCGCCGTCGGAAAATCGCCTTCCGTCTTCGACATGGATAAACTCACCTGGCTTAACGGGCACTATATGAAGACGCTGCCCGAAGAGGAAATCGCAAATCGGCTCCTGCCTTTTCTCAAAGGTCTGGGAATCGAGACCTCTTGTGATGCCAGGCTTGTCGGGATCGTCGTCAGCCTCCGGGAACGGGCCAGAACCTTGAAGGAAATGGCGCGGATGTCGGAATATTTCTTCCGTGACGACTTTCCAACCGACGAGGCCGCACGGGCAAAGTTTCTCACAGCCGCCACGAAACCGGTCCTCCTTGATTTTGCCGAAGGTCTCAAGGCAATCGCCTCCATGGATGAAGAAGAGGCGCTCAAGGCGCTCATCGAAGGGTTGACGAAGAAGTACAACGCAAAACCTGTCGCTGTCATCCAGCCTGTCAGGGTTGCCCTGTGCGGCAGGACTGTAAGCCCCGGGATCTTCGAAGTCATCGCTATCCTGGGAAAAGAGACCGTAGGGGAAAGACTCACGCGAGCCATTGAATCGATTCAATGAAACTGGCCAGACTCGAAATTTTCGGTTTCAAGTCATTCCTTAACCGCACCGTCTTCCAATTCGGTGAAGGTATTACGTCCGTCGTCGGACCCAACGGCTGCGGCAAAAGCAACATAGTCGACGCCATCGTCTGGGTCCTTGGCGAGAGGGGTACAAAGAGCCTCAGGGTCAAGGATATGGGCGACGTCATCTTTCATGGCAGCAACGGCAAGAGGCCCGTCAATATCGCCGAGGTAACCCTCGACCTCACCGAAGGCGACAAGGAATTCATTGTAAAGAGACGTATCTACAGGGACGGTACAAATGAATATTCCCTGAACGGCAAGATCGTCCGGCTCAAGGATGTGCAGGATGCATTCCTGGGGACGGGCCTTGGCACCAATTCGTACGCCATCATAGAACAAGGCCGGATCGAGGCCCTCATTTCCATGAAACCCCCCGAGAGGCGCATCGTCATCGAAGAGGCAAGCGGCATAACGCGGTTCGAAGAGAAGAAGCGCGATGCCGTCGCCCGTATGACGGAAACCACCGCCAATCTCGAGCGCATCGAGGACGTATACCGGGAGGTCACTGTCTCCTTTGGCAAGGCCGAGCAGGAATGGGAGCGCTGGAAGGCATACCAGGAGCTGGCCGACAGGCTCCACGAGATCGACAGACAGCTCCTCCTTGACGGCTACGCCAGGCTCCGCAAACGGATGACTAAGGTCAGGGAACGACAGGCGGACCTCGAGGAAGAGATTCTGCAGAAGGAAGCCGAAAAGGCGACCCTGGCGGAAGAGTTCGACGCGAAGGAAAGTGAGTTCTCTCTCACCGACAATATTATCCGGCAGATGGAAGTCGATTTAAAAAGCAAAGAGAAAGATATGGAGAGCCGTCTTCTCGAGATAGAGTACCTGGGAGAGGAGATCAAGCGTCTCGAGCTTTCTGTCAAGGGGCTCTCCCAGGAGGAATCCTCAATTGCAGGCGAGATATACCGGCATGAAGGTGAAATCAACGCCCTCAAGGAGAAAACCGGCATCCTGACAGAGGAATTGCAGCAGGAGAAGGAAAAAGAGACCAGGGCGCAGGACGTCGCGCAGACGTTCAAGACAGACATCGAAGAGAACGAAAAGAAGCTTGAGGACTCACGGACACGGCTCTTCATCTCGATGAGCTCGCTTACGGAGACAAGAAACAAAATAGCTGAAATTGAAAGACTGTCAAAGGAAAAACAGAAACGGATCGAAAGGCAGACAGCCGAGCGCAGCGAACTTGATGCGCTGATGGCCTCCCTCGACGGCAAGCGTCAGGCGCTTCACGATTCCCTTCAAAATGCGCTCCGGGAAAAGGAGTCCCTCTCCGTGCGCGAATCGGCGCTGCTTGCCGAGCGCGACAAGACGGCGCGGGAGATGGAAAGGCTCAAGGGGCTCGCCGAAAGCGCACGAAGTGAAAAACGCCTGAAAGAGGACTTTCTCAAACAACTTGGCGGATACATCGAAGGCTCTCCCGATGCCGTTCCCGCCGAGGACCGCCTTGTCAACCTTATCAAGGTGGAAGAACCGAAGATCAAGGCCCTGGAGAGATTCTTCCAGGAAGAACTGGAATACGAGGTCATAAGGGATGACTCCGCCGAATCGGTGGCGGCAGCGGTGCGGGCACGGGAAGGCAACCGTATCTTCTTCTCTCCGAAGGGGATCTTCAAGACGTCCGGGGACGACGTGGAGATCGATATCTCCTGGATAGCCGATATAGAGGAGGCCCTGTCCAGGGTAGCCGGCGGCGAAGAGGGCATATTCATCAACGATGACGTCTACGTCGATTCCCGCGGCATTATCCTCAGCGGGACAGGTTCGAAAAAAATCGACGTGAGGCAATTCAAAGAGAAGCTGAAACTCGAGAAGGAACTGCAGACACTATCGTCCGATATTGAACGCCATGCCGGCACCCTCGGGGATTTGAGGCCGGCCCTCGATGCCTGCGACGGAAAGTACCGTTCCGCCCGCGGTGCCCGCGAAGCGCAGGAAGGCAGGATCAAGGCCCTCGAAAAGGACCTCCTTATCGCCGAAGCGCAGTGGAAGAGTGCCGCTGACAGGGTTTCCGACCTGGAAGCCGTCGCGGAGTCCTTCGATGATGCCGGACCGGATGACGCTGCCGCACTCGTCGCCGAGCGAGGCCGCCACGAGGAGGAGAAAACGGCAATAGAGTCATCCATGGCCCATCTGAGAGAGACGCTGGGCAGGTTGAAAAAAGAGTATGAAGCGGCGCAATCCACCTGGCACGGCATTACCATCGAGATCGAACGAAAGACGAATATGCTCAAGTCGATAGGTGAAATGCGCGAGCGCTCCACGGAAGCCATCGCCGCGTTGACCGCAAAGAAGCAGGGCCTCAAGGAGAAATTCGAAGCCATTAACCGGGACATCGATGGCAGGACACGGAAGATCAGGTACCTTGAGCGTTCCTACGAGGAACTCCAGGCGGAACAACAAAAACACGTCGCACGATTTGAAGAGCTCAAGGCAATGCTCGGCAACCTTCACAGCCAGAAACAGGCCCTCCAGGAATCGATCGAAGCTGCCGGCAAGGAGATGGAAAAAGTACGTGCCCGGAAAGAAAACGCCGAAAAGGACCTGGCGGTCCTCGAAGAAAAGCGCCTGACCATTATCGGGCATCTGCGCGATACGTACAATATCGAGGACCCGGGCGACGTCTCGGTCCAGCTGCCTGCCGACATGGAAGAGGAACGGGAATCACTCACGGGCAGGATAGCCGCGATGGGCGAGATAAATTTCAGGGCGGAAAAGGAATATCTTGAACTCAAGGAGAGGATCGTCTTTCTGGACAAGCAGAAGGAAGACCTTCTTACCGCGATGGAGTCACTGAAGAAAACGATTACGAAGATCGACCAGTTCACCAGGGAACTTTTCACTGAAACCTTTGACAAGGTCAACAGCGCCTTTATCCGCTTCACCGATCTGCTCTTCAAGGGCGGCAAGGGTTACCTGGCGATCAACACGGAACAAGCCGGAGTCGACCTCTTCGTTCAGCCTCCCGGCAAGAAAGTTACACGGATGGAACTCCTCTCCGGCGGCGAGAAGGCCCTCATCTCTCTCGCATTCCTTCTCGCGCTCATGGACACCAGGCCAAGCCCCTTCGCCCTCATGGACGAAATAGACGCTCCTCTCGACGACGCTAACCTCGCGGGTCTTCTCGACATCATACGAGGCATGAGCCTCAAAACACAGATCATTTTCATCACCCACAACAGGATCACCATGGAATACTCGGACATGATATACGGTATAACCATGGAGGAACAGGGCATTTCAAAGACCGTCTCCGTCAGGCTCTAGACCACCGGTGATTCGCCAACGGTTCGCAAATGCCTTTTTGTACAATGTCGCCACATCCCGTTGATATGTTGCAAAGTTCCTTTACTGGTCTTATTTTGCGGGCCGCAGGGCGGGATTTTTTTTCTTGACTTTTTTCCTTAGAACACTATCATTTAATATTATAAAGGGGAAGGGGGCGTTTGGGAAATCGATTCTATCACTATATCTGCACCGTTGTAATAACAACGGTTTCAAGTTTTCATGTATCCTCTTTTAAAAAAATGTTGTGAAAGGAGGTGGGATTTACCTTCGTTAAGGGAAATGTGTTTTCAAAAACGCAAAGGGGGTTATTATGCAGCCAACAGTACCAGCTTTACCGCCTGTCACGCTTCCTGATGCATCTGTATTGATGGCACCATGGTACGTGTGGTGGGTCTTGGTCATCGGACTCTTTCTTATGACATTTATCGGCACCTGGATTATCACAAGGGGGTGGAAGGAATGAACCCGATAACCTACCTTGAATTTCAAAAACCAACAACCGAGATGGCAGTATACGGCAGCGTCGGTGTGGCGATCCTGCTCATTATTTCCATCATATTAGGATTTATGAGCAAGAAAAAGGTGGCCAAAGGCTCCTTTGACGAGTACCTCGTCGGCAAACGGGACATCGGCCCTGTCGTCACCGGCTGCGCGCTGGCGGCGTCATACCTTTCGGGCTGGGCCTTTGCCGGCAGCACCGGCGTCGTATACGCCGTTGGTTTTTCCGGCATGTGGTTCGCCGGCATCTGGAGCCTGCTCGGCCTTATCCCCTGCTGCTGGCTCGCAGCAGTGAAAACGGCTGATTTCTCTAAAAAGCTCGGCGCGGCGACGCTGCCGGAGACGATAGGCAGGAGATTTGAAAGCAAGATGCTCCAGACCGTTGTCGCCCTCTGCATGCTTTACTTCCTTTTCATGTATTCCGTCGGCCAGCTCAAGGCGGCAGGCGGCGTATGGTACGCCACGACGGGTCTGCCCGCGGTGTGGTGTCTTCTTCTATCCATTTTTATCGCATGGCTTTACATGGTCCTCGGAGGTTACGTGGGTACCCAGTGGTCCATGGCCTTCCAGGGGGCCTTCCTCGGATTTGTCGGGGCACTTCTCGGTATATGGGCGATCATATGGGCCGGCGGTTTTTACGAAATCTCCGCAAAGCTGTACATGGAACCAAAGGTGGGGCCTGCCCTCATCAAGCTGATGAGGCCGGAACTACCACAGGTGGGTCCGACGCAGCTCTTCTCGAGCCTCATCGGTATCCTTGCCTGTCCGGTCATATTCTTCACCATGGCCATCGGCTTCCCCCACAATGTCAGCCGGTTCCTTGGCATGGGCAAGCTTAGCAAGAAGGGTTACTGGATTCTGATCATCGTGGTATTCCTCATCGCCGGCATCCCTATCATGCTCGACTGTTCAAGCAACGGTCTTGTCGCCAGGGTGATCTACGGAACGAACCTTCTGAAAGTGAAACCCTGGGCAGCCGACCTCGCCGCACCTGAACTCGCCTTTGCCGTCGGCGGCGTTCCCCTGATGACCCTCTATGTCATGGGCCTTTTCGCCGCCGCACTTTCCACCCTTGCCGGTATGGTCTTTATCATGAGCGCCAATATCACAAGGGACGTTATCAAGCTCTGGTGGCCTCAGGTATCCGACAAATCGATGCTCTATCTGGGATATTTCCTCATCGCCCTTTTCCTCTTTCTACCGTTCTACTGGACGCTGGTCAACCCGCCGCCGCTTCTGTCCATCTTCATGGGCCTCGCCGCGATGGGCCTCGGTGCCATATTCTTCTTCGTCACCGCCGTTTCCTATTACTGGAAAGGTGCCACGAAGTGGGGCGCGCTCTTT
>DNYO01000231.1 GCA_003506795.1 Deltaproteobacteria bacterium | reverse complement strand
CTTTCTGCTGAGAAAATTCGGTTATGAGTTGGCGCCGCTGGTGCTGGCACTGTTGCTCGGCCCCCTGCTTGAAACGAATTTCCGCAACGCCCTCACCATGTCGGACGGGAGCTTCATGATCTTCGCTACGCGGCCGATTTCGGGAGTGGTTCTGGCTGTGGCGGCGGTCTTACTCGTTCTTGGAGGTTTTTCGAACGTGCGGAAGTCGGCCCTGAAGAAGGCGTCGGGTCGCTAGGAGCTTTTGGGGGAAGCAAGGAAATAGTGTGTATCAAAGGCAGCATAAACTGATTAGGTAGGAGGATTGTAATGAGAGGAAGGTTCACGGTTGTTATGGTAGTTCTGGTTCTGATGGGTTTTTGTCTTACATCGACGCTGGCTGTGGCGGCGGAGGAGAAATATCCGTCGCGGCCGATCACCCTTGTCTGTGGATTTCCGCCGGGTGGTCTGGGAGACATCATGAATCGGCTGACGGGGAAGTACATTGAGAAATACCTCAAGGCCACGGTGGTGCCGGATAACAAACCGGGAGGCGGCGGGGTGGTGGTGAGTTCAAACGTTGCGCGCGCCAAACCGGACGGCTACACGGTCGGGAATCTGGGCGACTACATGATAACGGGAGTTCTCCTGGGACAGGCACCCTATAAACTGGAAGACCTCTATGTTTTCGCCGAGATATCGAGGAGCGGGCGTGTCCTGGTGGTGCCGGCGGATTCTCCCTACAAGACGATACAGGATCTTGTAAAGGCCGCAAAGGCCAACCCGGGATTGAAATACGGTCACCCGGGAGTGGCGACCATTATAAGCATGGGCATGGCGTCGCTTAACAAACATGCCGGCCTTAAAATGATCCCGGTTCCTTTCAAGGGCGACATGGAGGTCATCTCGAGCGTTATGGGAAAGCATGTTCCCGTGGGTGTGACGAGTGCTTTTGCCGCCGCGCCTCAGGCGGAGGCAAAAAAACTGAGGATCCTCTTTTCCTTTGAGGATCCGAAATCCGTGGGGCTTGATCCCTCTATTCCGGACCTTGTGAAGGTCTTCGGGAAGGATGTTCCGGACATCCCCGTATCGATTATCCTGGCGGTTCCGGCAAAGACACCGAAGGAGATCGTGAGCATCCTGGAGCAAACGATTAAAAAGGTGACGAGCGACCCGGGATATGTAGCCGAGCTGAAGAAAAACCATATCGCGGCGAAGTTCACGGATGGGGAGACAATGATGAAGAAAGAGATTCCCAGGAAGATCCCGATACTTAAGGATATCCTGAAGGAAGCAGGGATGATAAAGAAGTAGGCATGCCGCACCCCTCCCGGTGTTTGGCCGGGAGGCGGTAAGGCAGGCTGACGGCAGGAAGCCATTCACCCCCTGGCGTGTGCGGGAAGCACGGCCACGCCGTGAAGCACGCCGGGGGATCCCGCAGTGAACGGCTGCGCACAAGAGTAGACAAAGACGGTTTTTGGCACTATGCAGGCCCCGGTGTTACCCGCGTTGCAGGTGTGGTAATCGAGGGGAGAGCGACAGGTGCGTGAAAATTCTGGGCAACAACCATGTAGCAGGACGCTACAAAAATCTTAAGGAGGAGGTAGGAATGAGGCAGTTAGGATTGTTGATGCTTGCATTGCTCCTGATTGTTCCGGTTGTGAGCAACGCGGGCGGCGTTTCGAGCAGGTACGATGTTACGTTTGGCGGGTATGTGAAATACGATTTGGGCTGGTCGTCGCAGAACACGCATACTGACGCTCCGTATGCATACAGGAGCAGCACCGCCAACAGGTCGGTTTTTGCGGATGAGTACAGCAACACCTTTGCAAGCAGCGGCGAGACGCGCTTCAATTTTCTCGTGAAGGGCCCGGAGCTCTGGGGCGCCAAAACGACCGCCTTCATCGAAGGCGATTTCCGCGGCGTGAACTCGGGGAACCAGTATGGCGGTTTCCAGCTGAGGCATGCGTACATGAAATTGAAATGGTCGTCGGCGGAATTGCTGATCGGCCAGGCCTGGCAACAGTGGGGTATGCTGTACTACCCGGCGTCGGTGGGTTTCATGGACGGCACGATGTACATTAAAGGAATAAGGACCCCCCAGATCGCTTACCGGTATTTCTTTACGAAGGAACTCAATGCGATGGTCGGTATCGCGTCGCCTACAAATTCCATGGGGGCAGTCCGCCAGTACAATGACGGCTATGCCAGAAGCAACTGGCCGGGGCTCCAGGGCGAGATTGCATACTGGAGCGACCGCTGCGGAAAGATCGGGCCCCACAACCTGAAGTTTGCCCTCGGCGGCTACTACGGCAAGGACAAGGAAGAATACGTGGATCCCGCCAATGCGGCAAATTACAAGGATGATACGGTCAATACATGGATGACGGCATTCAGGTACTCCATACCGATCGTTCCTGAGAAGAAGGGCAATAAGGCGATGTCAGTCCTTCTCAATGGAAACTTCTTTGTCGGCCAGAACTCCGCCGGCAACGCCTGGCTGGCGACGGCCAGCTCCGGACACTACGACAGGCCGGACAACAGCATAGCGGCGCCGACGCTCTTCGGTCTCTGGGCACAGGCAACCTGGTGGCTTACCGACGCGGTGCAGTTCAACGGCATGTACGGATACCTGAAGTACAACTACAGTCAGTGGGCACGCAGTAACGATGCAACGGCTCGCGACAAGATAAATATGATCCAGCAGTATGGCGCGAACCTCCTGTGGGACGCAAATCAGAATATCAGGCTTGGCGTCGAGTGGATGCGTGACTTCACAGGCTACAACGGAGTGGGCGCAGGCACGGGCACCGGCGCCGGTTATGCTTCTCGTACGGGCAACATCGACCAGTACAGGATCGGAGTCTGGTATTTCTTCTAGAGACTGATTTCACGAGGAACAGAAAGGGTCTCCCTTTCTGTTCCTCCTTACCAGAGACTTCTGGATCGAGACAACCGTGTCAGGCTGCCGGGGACGTATTACGTGGAGAAATCAGGATGCTGACAGGGAATACAGACAGGGAAAGTCCGGGTATTTTATCGTCCAGCTTGTAGCGGGCAATTGTAGAAAAGGAGAGGTGCGGCATGAAGATGCTTGGTGGTAACCATTTACATCAGGGGTCGGAGGGCCTCATAGGGAAATCAAAGCCGATGGAGGAGATCAAGAGGCTGATCTCACTTGTTGCTCCCTCAAATGCACCGGTTCTGATACTGGGAGAGACAGGGACAGGTAAGGAGTTGATCGCGCTGGCAGTCCATGAGACGAGCCACCGCTCCAGGGGCCCTTTTGTTACCGTTAATGTTGGTGCGCTTCCCGAGAGCATTCTGGAGAATGAGCTCTTTGGCCATGGAAAAGGCGCGTTCACGGGTGCCGGGGTCGACAAGGCAGGTCTGGTGGAAATTGCAGACGGAGGGACTTTTTTTGGCGACGAGGTAGGGGAAATGCCTCTCGTTATGCAAGGAAAGCTCCTTCGGGTAATAGAAACTGGGACCTTCCGAAGGCTCGGGGAGACTCGGGAAATAAAGGTGAATGTCCGTCTTGTGTGTGCCACCAACAGGGATCTCGAGGAAGAGGTGAGGCAGAAAAACTTCAGGGCCGATCTCTTTTACAGACTGAGTACCGTTATAATCCGGGTCCCTCCTCTTCGGGAACGAAGGGAGGACATCCCTTTGCTCGCGGACTATTTCCTGTCCAGATTTGCTGCAGGGGGGGCGGTAAAGCATCTGTCGCGAAAAGGGCTCGGCCTGCTCATAGAGTACCCGTGGCCGGGCAACGTGAGAGAACTCGCGAATGTCCTGGAACGGGCAGTCCTCCTGTCTTCCGAACATAGAGAGATACCCGTAGATGCACTTGCTCTTGATAAACGCGCCATGACCTTTGTGCCCGGACGGGAATCCGGCGGCAGGAGAGGAGCCCTGACTCTTAAGGATGCAGAAAAAGAATACGTAGCACGTATCCTGAAGACCGTGGAAGGGAATAAAGCCATGGCGGCACGGGTTCTGGGCATAAGCCGGTCAAAAATCTACAACTTACTTGGAGCTTGCTAGCGGCAGACCGGGAGACAATAAGACAAAAAGCTGCCGCCATGTACGACAAGGACGATATCTCCCTACATGCCGTAAGGAACATAATGACCCGGGATTTCATTCTCGGGTTTCTCGCATTCTTTGTTTTTTTTGTCGCCAATTTCACCCTTACTCCCACGATGCCTGTATACCTCAAGGAATTGGGCTCCAACGCGCGGGAGATTGGCGCCCTTGTCGGGATTCTCGGCATTGCATCGTTGTTTTGCAGGCTCCTTGTTGGACGAGCGCTGCGTAAGTATCCGGAAAAGCGGGTTATGATGTTTGGCGCCGCGATGTTTGCCTTCACATTCCTTGCTTTCATCGTGCTTCGCCCCTTTTGGCCCCTCCTGTTCGTAAGGTTTTTCCAGGGGGTCGCTTTCTCATGTATGGATACGGCAGCCATTGCTTACGTCGTTAATGTTGTTCCACCGGTATATCGAACGCGGGCCATCACCTATATCTTCCTGGCGCCCTGTCTGGCCATGGCAATAGCGGCGCCCTTTGGCATGTTTCTCATGATCCGGTACAGCTTCATGGTCCTTCTCCTTACCGGCACAGCTCTGTCAGCGTGTGCCTTCTTTTTTTGCCTCAGCCTGAGCGGGCAGAAAACAACTGCCCCCGGGCAGGAGTCCCCCGCCAGGAATACCTTTCTGTTTGAATGGAAGATCGTTGTCCCTGCAATAGCGAGTTTCCTGCAGTATGTTGTGTGGTCATCTGTCTCAGCCTTCTTTCCGCTGTACGCTGTCCAGTGTGGCGTAACAAATCCAGGGCTATTCTTTTCCGCAATGGCCTTCATGATGATCATAGGCCGGATCTTTGGAGGAAAGATTTTTGAGATGTGGAGAAAGGAAAAAATCATTGTAGCATTTATGTTGGTGTCGATGGTCGCTCTGGTTACGCTCTCCCTCTCGACGACCCTTCCCGTGTTTATTGTTGCGGGTTTGCTGTGGGGGATAGCGGCGGCCTTTGTTTTTCCCACGTGCATGGCATATGCGCTTGAGTATTCGGGTACCTCGGGGGGTACGGCACTTGGCACTTACCAGGCATTCACGGATTTGGGGGTGGCTCTCGGACCCGTGATTACGGGAATGATCATCCCCCTGACAGGTTACAGGGCAATGTTCCTCTGTTTGGCCTCTATCTGTACCTTAAACCTCCTCTATTTTCAGTTCTATGTGTCGAAGGGACCTAACAGAACGCCAGCAGTCCAGAAAATATCGTGATACTAACGTTCCCTCAAACGGGAATATTCCTTCGAAACCTATCAGAACGATTCGCACCCTGTCATTCACCGATTCGCGGTTGCAGTGCCTGGATACTGATATATGGTGATTAATCGCGACATATCGTCATGCGGTTCCGTTTCTCTCTATATAAGCTTTCTCCAAAGAGTTGAGGCGACGGCGCGGTTCCCGACGATCAATAGAAGAGGTAACGTAATGTTATTATAACTGGTTATCCCGTACCGTGGTCCAGACAGCCAGGGTGCCTGCATGACCGAAACAGCGGGGTTTCCGGAACGGCACGCTACTTGCTCTTCATTCGTTGCGAGACATTATAATCGGTAAAAAAGCACGTGCTGTGGAACTACAGCACGGTCTCTGTGCCGGGCGAGGACAGGAGAACTGCTTTGAAGACTACGAATTTCTAATTTCACTCTAATACAGCTGCTTAAGGAGGAGCGCCAGAATGAGCCCAAACCATGAATTCCAGACAATAAGAACCTTGATCGAGCGGAACGCCGTTTTGTACCCGGAGAAGACCGCCATGAAAGAATACGAGACAGGCAAAAGCTGCACCTTCAGCCAGTTAAAAGAAAGGGCGATGAAGATCGGCAGCGCCCTTTTCGCCCTCGGGGCCAAAAAGGGCGACAGGGTGGGCATCATGAGCCAGAACAGTTATGAATACATGGAACTGACCCTGTGTGCTCCGGCTGCGGGCTTCGTCTTTGTACCCGTTAACTTCAGGCTGGCGGCACGGGAGATGGTGGGGGTCCTCTCCGACGCCGAGCCGGTCATTCTTTTCGTGGATGAGCAGTATGTGCCGACCGCGCAGGAGATAAAAGGGCAGATCCCGTCCGTCCGCGAATTCGTACACATCGGGCCGAAGGCAAGAAGGCCCGAAGGGTGGCACGGGTATGAGGAATTGATCGCCGCCGCCGCATCAGATGGCTGGAAGGAAGCCCTCCACGAGGATGACCTGGCCATGCTGATGTATACGAGCGGCACGACGGGGGCGCCAAAAGGGGTTATGCAGAGCCACCTCAATGTGTACCACACCAGCCGCACCTGCTCCTTTAACAACCGCATAGAGACGGACGAGGTTGCTTTTACCGTCTGTCCCATGTACCACGTGACGGCGTCGACATCCTTTTTCGGGCCCTTCTACCGCGGTGCGACG
>DNYO01000146.1:11869-12190 GCA_003506795.1 Deltaproteobacteria bacterium | reverse complement strand
CGACGAGAAACGCGATTTTTCATAGAGACCAGGTTATAGGTAATAGGTAATGGGGAAGACTGTTTCTTGCAAGATGTTCGGTAGATTTAATCGGTGGACAATTCTCCTTTTGCGTCTATCCGATACGTTTTGTTGCTTCTCGCATGGTTCGCCTTTATAAAAAAACTTTCCTTGTCCCCGCTGATGATCAATATAATGTCCGGAGAGCTTCGATAACCATATTGGGAGATGTCCTCCGCGGTCGGCTGCGCCTTTGGGTTGATGCGGAAAAAGGCCTGTGATGCTTCATATGCTTTGTAGACGTGCGCCCTGGCTTCTTTA
>DNYO01000146.1:0-11858 GCA_003506795.1 Deltaproteobacteria bacterium | reverse complement strand
CAGTTTTATTTCGTAAGATCAAAGTCCCGGGATTTCGTAACGGCCCAGACTGCCGCCCGGGACATGGAAGACCCGTTTGTTTCATGTTTTCTAAGGTTTCTTCAGCGTTTTGTCGTGCTCGCCGATGTTTCTCAGGAGGATGCCATCTTCGTAATATTCCCGCGTCATCCTTATGCTCATGTTTATACTTGCCTCAAATATTTGATCATGGCCCTTCACTCTCTTTGTTCTCAACGACGGATGGGCCGGATCGTCGGTCATGAGTTCGAGTTTTTCTTTGAGCACCTTCTTAACATCGTCCGACAAACTCTTTACGCATGTGAGAAAATGGTCGGAAAAGTAGATATTCAAACTTTATCCAACCCCAATTTACTAAAAAGTTCCTCTTTTGTGGAAGCTTTGTGTATTCTACCGGCCTCTTTTTGCCTGTCAACCTCGCGTTCCCCTCCCTGCCACTCAGGACTGTAAAACCAGGCCTGGTCTTTTGGCACGATGACCACCGGCGTAAGAATAAGCTTACCATCCTGTTCTTCTATTTGCAGTTTGTCGCCTACCTTCAAGTTCAATTTCTTTACTAAACCCCCTGGTATGGTCACTTGCGATTTTTGTTTCAAATCTACTAGCATACTTACACCTCTGTTACACTGTTGTACTTTCTAACAATAGCCTACAACAATAAACGTTCTCATGCAACGGAAAGGATTTGAATAATACAATAATCATATCCGGAACGTTGCGATGCTCATCTCGAAAAGATCGATGAAGATCATCCGGCCTTCGAGCGTTGAGCCGTCTGAGGTCAGGAGCTTGCATACCTCAGCGGCCTCCATGGACGCTATGACCGCGGGTGTGAACGGGGGGGTTCCCAGGGATTCTTCGATGCCCTGTGCGTTTTTTACGTCCCCGTAAAGCTGCCGTATGGTATTCTCCGCGCGGCCTTGCGTGAGCACGGTGCCGTACCAGCCGCCGATGGCGCCATGGACGAGAGGGATCTTCCGACCGATGCAGGCATCGGCCAGATCGAGACGCGACGGGATATTGTCGAGTGCGTCGACAGCCACCGAAGAATCGCCCAGAAGGGCAGGGGCGTTGTTTGCGTCGAGCCTTGTCTCAAGGGTGACAATCTCGCAAGCGGGGTTGATTGCCCGGACGCGGTCCCGGGCGGCATCTACCTTTGCCGTTCCAAGGGATGAGAAGGTGCAAAGGGCCTGACGGTTGAGGTTGTGTTCCTCGAAAACGTCGGAATCGATGACTCTCAACGTCCCCACGCCAAGACGCGAGAGCTCTTCGATAACGTAACCTCCGAGGCCGCCGCAGCCGACTACGGCCACGGTGCTGTTAAAGAGGATTCTCTGCCGGGCAATGTCGATCATTGTCCGGTTCCTTGCATAGCGTGCCGGAAGAAGATCCATGGAAAGGATGGCTTCCTCGATCTGCCGCACCGTTGTGTTGAACTGGGAGGCGGTGTCTTTCTGGACTTCCCAGGGAACAAGATCACCCCGGGCGTGTTCCTTCAAAAAATCGGAGATTGCATCCATGCTCGTCATCCTCCCCCGACGGGTGGAAAGAGGGAGAGGGTGTCGCCGTCGAAAAGGACGGTGTCGCAATCGCCGTGACGTCCATTGATGAAGATAAGCGTCACTTCCTTTTCGGGTACGCTGTACCGGAGGAGGACATCACTCACCGTCACGCCGTCCGGAAATTCACCCTCGGCCACGTCAAAACGGTCTTTTCTCAGTGTTGCAAAGAGCTTGATGGTAATCCGGATCATGGAAAAACTTACTCTTTACCCTTTCTCATGTCCCTTGCCAGGGTGATGATGAGGTGGTTTCTGTTTTCGAGGCGTTTGTATTCTATGTTGCTGGAGAAGCGCTTCATAGTCTTTGTCGTGAGACGGGGGGTATCGGTGGTGGGGCCGAGGGAGCCGATAAAGGGGTCGTCTTCGAGAAGCATGTTGAATGGCTTACCGGAATCGACAATGGCAAGGACGAACTTGCCGAACTTGTCGATGTTGCATGAGACTTTCATTTCTCCCGGCGCATCATCAAAGGTAAAGGTGATGATATTGGTGAGCGCCTCCCTGAGAACGCGCGTGATCTGGTCTATACGGTCATCGGTAAACCCGCGTTCCCTGGCGTGGCCGCAGGCGAATTCAATGAAGGCATCGATGGACTCCAGCCTTGCTTCCGAGGTGTGCTCACCAAGAACCTGGTAACGTCCCTGGCCCTTGTTTTCGCTGGTGCCGTTTTGTCCTTCCATCGCTGTCTCTCCTGACGCTGTTACGCTTTATTTTGACCCTGAAACGCGTTTCAAACCATGGACCTCTGAGACTCATGTTACTGCCGTGAGATTGTAAGCGAGAATGAGAAAAAAATCAATCCGGCGTGGGCGGGGGACCTTCGGCCAGCGCGCTCTCGATCGCTTCTACCAGGCGGTCGATACCCTCTTTCCTGAGTGACGAGACGGAAACCGCATTGTAACGTCTCTCGACATTGGGAACCAGTGCGGGGTTGACCCTGTCTGTCTTGTTGAATACGATCAGCCTCTTTTTGTTGGAAAGACCGAGGCCGTCGATGACGTTTTCCACGGAAACGATGCGGTCTTCAAAATCGGGGGCGCTTATATCGACGAGGTGGAGGAGCAGGTGGGCGTCTTCGAGTTCCTCCAGCGTGGCCATGAAGGCGCGAAGCAGCACCTCGGGCAGGCGGGTTATGAAGCCCACGGTATCCGTGAGGATTATCCTTTTTCGCTCGGGGTATTTTATCATCCGCGTTGTCGGGTTGAGGGTGGAGAAGGGCTTGTCTTCCACGTCAACCTTGCTTTTGGTGAGGAGATTCAGGAGCGTCGATTTACCGGAATTCGTGTAACCCACGATGGATACGATCGGGATGGAGGATGCGCGCCTCCTCTGTCTTTTTTTGTCACGGACCTTTCGTATCTCGGTGAGCCGGCGTTCCAGAGAGGCTAACCTGTCCCTGATCCTCCGGCGGTCCACCTCCAGCTTTTGTTCGCCGGGCCCGCGGCCTCCGATGCCTCCCATGAGGCGCGAAAAAGCCGTGCTCTTCTCGCTGAGCCTGGGCAGGATGTAGCGGAGCTGCGCCAGCTCCACCTGGATCTTCGACTCGGTCGTGTTGGCCCTTCCGGCGAAAATATCGAGGATAAGCTGGTTGCGGTCGATGACCTTCAATTCCGTTATCTGTGATATGTTTTTTATCTGGCCCGGTGTCAGTTCCTCATCGAAGACAAGGAGATCGGCCCCGAGTTGCTGGCATTTCATCACGATCTCCTCGATCTTGCCCCTGCCGATGAGGTATCGGGGATGGAGCTCCTTGGGGCGCTGCACGACGGCATCAAGGGCGGTGATCCCCGCCGAATAGCACAGGTCCTTCATTTCGGCGACATAATCGTCCACATTCTTTTCCCTGCCGGGCATGACAACGCTCACGATGATGCAGCGGTCATGCTTCTCCTTCGTCACGTAGAACCTGCCCCGTTCCCTGACGAATTCATTTTCCAGCTCCGTTATGAATTCCGTGAAGTCGAGGTTGAATTCTAAGACCGGTTGGGGTTCCATAAAATCCCAGGCCCGTCCCGCTTTATTCTCCGGGATGAGATACCCGACGTGGATGGTTTCCCGCCGCTCGCCTCTCATTTCCGTAATGCATGCCACGAGGTCAAGCTGCAAAAGGGCCAGGTCGGTCAGGTCCTCGCGCGAGAGAAGTTCACCCCGCAAGTGGGTATGGATAAACCGTATCCCCCTGAAGCGCGCCCGCCCGGTACGCTCCGTAGACAGAGACGGTATCTCTATACGGTGGTTGTCACCGACGATCACGTACTCGACCAGACCGCGGCGATTGATGAGAAGGCCTATCTGGCGTGCCGTCTCTTTCGATATGTCCATGATCTGCCGGGCCAGATCCTGAGTGATGACGACAGAAGGTTCTAGCCGTTTTTTGTACAGGTTTGTGAGACGTCTTTTTATGAGGTGATTGAGCCCCTGGGTATTTCCGTAAAGCTCTATGGCGTACCTCTGTGTGTCATGCTTTCGTTACCAGTTCGCGGTCAATTTCCATGCGCGCGCAATAATCGACCCCTTCGAGGAGAATGGCGATCCTTTCCCTGCCGTCAAGCTCCTGTTCGAAAATTCCGCTGAAACCCTTGAATGGCCCTTCCTGGATGATGATCTTTTCACCCTTCTGGAAGGTCCTTTTCTCCACCGTGGCCACGCCCTCCGTGAGACGTTCCCGGATATAATCGACGAGCCCTTCCTGAAGGGGGATTATCCTGCCGTTGAAGTTGACGATGGTCTTTATACCGCGGGTGTATTTGACGAGGCGAAACTCGTCGACGGGATGAAATTTGACGAAGATATACCCCGGAAACATGGGTTCGATGATGTCCGTGAACTTTCCCTCCCGCCAGCGCCTGAATCGCAGCTTGGGAGCCAGCACATCGATACCCCCCTGCGCCAGGTTTAACGCAGCCCGTTCCTCATTCCGTGCTTTTGTGTTTACCACGTACCAGTTTCTTGTTTCCATCATTCTATTATGGTGTAAAAACGACGAATTTTCAAGTGGATCGACCTTTGCGGCACCCGACAGGTATTGACAGGGGCCTATCTGTCGTTTAACATTAACTACTTATATTGCTGTTATTTGGATAAACCCCTTATGGCCGACGAAGACCTCTCGAAGCTGAAAATAGACAAGACCCGACCGGCATTCCGCAAGGTAAGGAGCCGCAGAAAGATTGTTTACATTGCGGCCGGGGCGCTCGCGGTGCTCCTCATTATCCTTGCGGTCACCGGGGTGTTCTCGCCGGCTGCCAGAGTGGATGTGGTGAGCGTCCAGCAGTTCTACCCGGCGCAATCGTTCACGCTCCTCAATGCCAGCGGGTACGTGGTACCCCAGCGAAAAGCGGCGGTTGCCTCAAAGATAACGGCAAGGCTTGAAGAGTTGTTTGTCGAAGAGGGGAGCAAGGTAAAAAAAGACCAGGTTCTGGCACGCCTCGAAAATGCCGATCTTGCAGCGGCAGTGCGGCAGGCCGAGGCCAACCTGAATGTCGCCCGTTCGTCCGTGGACCAGGCACGTGCGGAACTCAACGACGCCAGGGTGAACTTCGAACGCGAGACGCGCCTGCTCGCAAAGGAGTTCACCACGAAATCCGTTTACGATGCGGCCGAGGCCCGGTTCAAAAAGGCCCGGGCGGCCGTATCCGGTGCCGAATCTTCGGTAGGGGCGAACCAGGCGGCGCTGCGAGAGGCCCGGGTCTCACTGGAATATACATACATACGGGCACCTTTTGATGCCGTGGTTCTTACCAAGAATGCCGATATCGGCGACATCGTCACGCCGATCGGCGCCGCGGCAACCGCCAAGGCGGCCGTCGTCACGCTGGCGGACATGTTATCGTTGAAGGTAGAGGCAGATGTTTCGGAGTCGAATCTCGGGAAACTGAAAGTCGGCCAGCCATGCCAGATACAGCTCGATGCCATACCGGACACCCGTTTCGAGGGCACCGTCCACATGATCGTTCCCACGGCCGACAGGACCAAGGCGACGGTCATGGTAAAGGTCAATTTCAACCACCTTGACAGCAGGATCCTTCCCGAGATGAGCGCGAAGGTGGCCTTCCTCTCCCGCGAGGTCACCGGGGATGAGAAAAGGCCGCGAACGGCCGTGAACGGTAGAGCCTTGGTGGAGAGGAACGGAAAGAAATTTATCTTTCTTGTGAGGCAGGGGCGGGCCGTTATGACGGCGGTGACCACCGGCGCCGTCTTCGGCGACATGGTGGAGATCACGAGCGGCGCGGCTTCCGGCGACAAAGCGGTCCTCAATCCTCCCGGGCGCCTCAAGAATGGCTCACGGGTGAAGATCAACGAGCAATAGATGGATTCCTCCGGTATCATAGTTTCCATAAACGGGCTCAACAAATCCTATCATCGGGGAGATCAGACTATCCCCGTTCTCAACGATATCAGCTTCGATATCGCCGAGGGCGAATTCCTCGCCCTCATGGGTCCGTCCGGTTCGGGGAAGAGCACGCTCCTCAATCTCATCGCCGGCATCGATCAGCCGGACAGCGGTTCCATCGTCATAGGGGGCGTCGATGTCACGACCCTGTCCGAAACGGAGCTTGCAGGGTGGCGGGCGCTCAACGTGGGTTTCATCTTCCAGTTCTACAACCTTATCCCCGTGCTGACGGCCTTTGAGAACGTGGAATTGCCCCTGATCCTGACGCCTCTTTCGCGGGCGGAACGCAAGGCGCACGTCGAGATGGCGCTTAAGGTCGTGGGCCTAGCCGACCGGATGGACCACTACCCGGGGCAGCTTTCCGGCGGGCAGGAGCAGCGTGTTGCCATAGCGCGTGCAATCGTTACCGACCCCACGATACTCGTTGCCGACGAGCCGACGGGAGACCTTGACAGGATCTCCGCCGAGGAGATCATGGATCTCATGGACCGCTTGAACCGGGAGTCAAAAAAGACGATCATCATGGTCACGCACGATCCGCGCGCCGCAAGAAAGGCACACGTCATCAGACATCTCGACAAGGGAATCCTGACAAATGCAGATTCTCAAAATACTCTTTAAAAATGCGTTCAGGCACAAGCTCCGCACGGGACTCACGATCCTTTCCATCACCATCGCCCTTCTTGCCTTCGGGCTCCTGAGGACCGTCGTAAACGCCTGGTATGCAGGCGTGGAGGCATCGTCTGCCTACCGGCTTGTCACCAGGAACGCCGTTTCCATCATCTTTTCCCTGCCCCTGTCCTACAAAGAGCGGATACGTCAGGTCGACGGGGTCTCCGAAGTATCCTGGGGAAACTGGTTTGGCGGCATCTATATCGACGAGAAGAATTTTTTTGCCAACTTTGCCGTCGATGCAAAGACATATTTTGATCTCTACCGCGAATATGTGATTCCCGATGACCAGAAAATCGCCTTCTTTCGCGACCGGAAGGGATTTGTCGCGGGACGCAAACTCGCACAGCGCTTCGGATGGAAGATAGGGGATACGATTGTTCTCAAGGGCACCATTTATCCCGGCAACTGGGAATTTGTGCTGCGCGGCATTTACCGGGGAAGGGAGCCCAACGCGGACGAAACCGTTTTCATGTTCCACTGGGACTACCTCAATGAGAGTCTGAAAAAAACGGCGCCGACAAGGGCCGATCAAGTGGGCTTCTACATGATCGGTATTCAGGACCCCGCCCGGGCGATATCCGTTTCCGGCAACATAGACGGCCTTTTCAAGAATTCCTTCGCGGAGACCATTACCGAGACGGAAAAGGCGTTCACCCTTGGCTTCGTGGCAATGTCCGATACGATCATAACGGCCATCGAGCTGGTTTCCTTCGTGGTCATCATCATCATCCTCGCCGTTGTGGCAAACACGGTGGCCATGTCGGTCAGGGAGCGCACGAACGAGTATGCCGTCTTCAAGACGCTGGGCTTCGGGGGCTGGCGCATCGCGGGGCTCATCCTGGGGGAGTCCATCGTCATCACAATGATGGGATGCGTCGTCGGGATCGCCGCCACTTTTCCGGCGGCCGCCGCTTTTGCAGCGGCGATGGGGGCCTATTTTCCCGTCTTCAACGTGGAGGCAACGACTATCTGGCTCGATATCGTCTTCTGCCTCGCCGTGGGCCTCCTGGCGGCGATCATACCGGTATATCGTACGCTTAAGGTCAAGATTGCCGACGGATTGAGGATGATCGAATGAAGGGCATCCCCTTTTCTTACAGCCTCAGAAACCTCTGGACCCGCAGGCTTACCACAGTCCTGACGGTTTGCGGTATGGCCCTCGTTGTCTTTGTCTTCACGACGATCCTCATGCTCGCGCAGGGTCTTCAGAAAACGCTTGTGGAAACGGGATCTTACGACAATGCCATCATAATAAGAAAGGGGTCCGGCTCCGAGGTTCAGAGCTGGATTGACCGGGCCCAGTCAGGGATCATCGAAACGGACCCCATTGTTGCCACCGGCGCCGATGGAGAGCCCCTTATAGCGAAGGAGCTCGTTGTCCTCATAGGTCTTCCCAAGAAAGACACGGACAAGGTGTCCAACGTCACGATCCGGGGCATCCAGAAAGGTTCGCTCCCCCTGCGTCCGCAGGTAAGGCTCATCCGGGGGCGCATGCCTCAGATGGGTTCATCGGAAGTAGTGGTCGGGTCGAGCGTCGCGCGGCGCTTCAAGGGTGCCGACCTGGGAGACGAATTGCGCTTCGGAACGCGGCAATGGCGGATCACGGGTGTTTTCGATGCGGGGAACACGGGCTTTACCTCGGAGATTTGGGGCGATGTGGAGCAGCTCATGCCGGCATTCAGACGCCCGGTCTTTTCATCGATTATTCTTCGGATGAACGATCCCTCACAGTTCGATGCCTTTAAAAAAAGGATCGAGACGAACCCCCGCCTTACCCAGGAGGTGAAGCGCGAGACCCGCTATTACCTGGAACAGTCGGAGATGATGGCGAAGTTCCTGCGCATACTGGGCATATCGTTGACCTTGATCTTTTCCCTCGGCGCGATCATAGGCGCGATGATAACCATGTATGCCGCGGTGGCGAACAGAATAGGCGAGATAGGCACCTTGAGGGCACTTGGCTTCCGGCGAAGAAGCATACTCCTTTCTTTCCTGATGGAGGCCCTTCTTCTTGGTCTGTGCGGGGGTGCCGCGGGGATCTTCTTCGCATCCTTCATGCAGCTTGTTACCGTATCAACGGTAAATTTCCAGACCTTTTCGGAGCTTGCCTTCAAATTTTCCCTGACCGTCGACATAACGGTCAAAGCCATTGTCTTTGCACTAGTGATGGGTTTAGCCGGCGGTGTACTGCCGGCCCTGAGGGCCGCACATATGAATATCGTGGAAGCGCTGAGGACGAAATGACCGTGAGGGCTGCTTGAGCGCCCTATTTCATTACTGCGGGCTGCAAGTGTCCTGGCCGGAGGGTGATCCGTTCCCCGCCGGTCACAGGGGACCTGGAGAGACTAACGCGAGAGGTAACGTGGCAACGGGGGCAGGGCAAGCCGGCCCGGGACCCGGGAAACAAAAGGGGGCTGATATGTCGATTTTATTTTTCCAATACTGGGACGTTATTCAAGGAAAAGAGGCCGAACATTCGCGGTACGTCATTAACACATACCTTCCGGAAATAACGACCCTTGGCTTTGTCCCTGTAGGGGGATATTACGTTGAAGTGGGATTCGGCCCGAGGATCATTGCCGCGTTCTCTTCGGAAAGCCTGGATGATATTTCGAAAATAGTCACGGGTAAAAGTTTCAGAGACCTCACCCTTACTCTGAAGAAATACGTAATCAATTTCAAGAATCTCATTCTGGAGCCTGACGGCACGGTGCAACTGGGCAGGTATCCCATCCAGAAAGGGGTATGGAAATACAATCAGTACTACGATATAAGACCCGAGATGAAAAGTGAATATGAACATTTTGTAATCAATGAATACCTGCCAGCAATGCAAAAGATTGAGTATGGCAAGGTAACGAATTGCTGGAATGTAGTGCTTGGCGGTTTTTGCGAGATCGTCCTTGAGTCTACATTCAAAGACTCGGAGGGTATAGGCCGTCTCCTGAGAAACGAGGAGTTCCGCAAGGTAACAGGCAGGCTGAAAAGGGAGTTTGTCACCAACTACACGAACCGCATATTGAGGAGCACGAAATTGTTCAGCGAACCAAGGTGGTTCACGTTGTAAAATTCATGCGGCTCAAGCCGCTTCTTTTTTAATTTCCTCCCATCACCGAGCGCAGCACCTCGCCCAATTCCTCCAGGTCGTAAGGTTTGGCGATTACGTTCTTGAACCCGTATTGCCTGTAATCGGACATGATGGGGTCGTTCGAGTAGCCGCTGGACACGATGGCACGTACCATGGGGTCTATGCGGAGAAGCTCCTTCATTGCCTCCCTGCCGCCCATGCCTCCGGGGACGGTCAGGTCCAGGATCACGGCGTCGTATCCCTTTTCCTGGTAGAGACAGAGGGCCTCTTCACCGTCGCGGGCGAAATCCACCGTGAAGCCATGGTAGGCAAGGATGTCGCCGACTATCTCAAGGATTGCCTCTTCGTCATCCATAACAAGTACGTTTCCCCCGATCACTCTGGTCATGTCCTGTTTGTCTCCTTTTTCCCCTGAAGATAGTACATCGCATACCGGCAAATATATGTGAAAGGTGCTTCCAACACCCAGTGTAGATTCAACGGTTATGTGTCCCTGATGGTTCTTTATAACGGAATAACAGATGGCAAGCCCGAGGCCGCTGCCTTTTTGTTTTGTGGTGAAATAGGGGTCGAAGACGCGATCGAGGTGTTCTTCGGGAATGCCGATGCCGTTGTCGGTGATGCATATGTGTATGTATCTTCCGGCGGTGAGGTTAGGTGTGGCATTTTCGAGAACCGCGTTTTGTGCGGTAATCAGTATTGTACCGCCTTCGGGCATCGCCTGATGGGCGTTGATCACGATATGGCCGATTGCCTGATTTATCTGGCCCTCATCGATGGCAACAGGGAAAAGATCATCGGCAATGTCGAACCTGCAGGTTACGCCGGTACCGGTGAGGGTGAACTGGGCCGTCTCCTTAAGATGGTCGGCAATCGATGAGACTTTGGTGATGGGGGCCCCTCCCCTGGAGAACGTGAGAAGCTGTTGGGTCAGGTCCTTCGCCCGTGTGATGGATTGTTCGGCGAGTTCCAGCTTTTCCTTTGCCCTTTGCGCGTCCGTGTCCATGTACATTTTTCCCAGAGAGATGTTTCCCAGGATCATGGTCAGGATGTTGTTGAAGTCGTGCGCAATGCCGCCGGCAAGAACGCCCAGGGACTCAAGCTTGCCGATCTTGGCCTGTTCGCGTTCAGCGCGGGCCCTGTGAGTTATGTCCGTGACGGTGACGATCTGCGACTTCTCGTCGATGGACGCTGCCTGTGCCAGGACGTCGATTATGGTCCCGTCTTTTTTTCTGAAGGCGGTTTCCACCCAGCCGCGGGACGTGAGAGCCTCTGCCGTCCTTGTATGTTCTTCTTCTTTTTCAAAGAGAAAGCGGTTGTTCTTTCCCTGAAAATCCTCCATCCGATAACCTGTCATACGGCACATGGCGTCGTTTACCCATTCGAAAACACTGCTGCGCACGCGGCAGATCCCGATGGGAGATGCCGAAAGGATGGCATGGAGAGATCTCTCGGATTCGCCCATCTGCTGCCGGGGGAATTCTACTTGCCCGGGTACGTTGTACTTCCCGTTGTCACTCACAGACATGATCCTCTCGGTACCGATGAATTTCCTGTCCCTATTTCTTCCGTGAGCTTTCTACCTTTTTCGCAAGGATCGCATATTCAAAGCCGTCAATGAGGGCCACGAAGGAGGCCATATTGATGTTTTCCGAGATGGCGACCACGCTCCAGACCGCTTCTCCATCAGAAAAGATTATATTCACTTCCACGCTTGCCGATGTCCCCGATCGTGTATCGTGGATCCTCGAAGAGAAATCGACGAGCTTTACTTCCTGGATCACGGGAAAGATCGATGAAAGGGATTTCTTCAGGACATTGGCCAGGGCGTCAACGGGGCCTACTCCTGTCGATGCCTCATGCATCTGTTTTTTCTCGGTTTTTATTATTACGGTGGCCTCGGGTCTCAGACCATCATCAATGAGCCGGTATGTACCCACCACCTCGAATAGCGGTTTGTAATCCCTTTTTGATCTCAGGATGTTCAGTTCTTTCGTGGCATCAATGACATTGACGAGTTTTTTCACGGCTTCTTTTCCTCTTCGATGAGAAGCTTGTAGTCGATGCTGTCAACCAGGGCCCGCCAGCTTGCCTCGATAATGTTTTCCGATACGCCCACCGTT
>DNYO01000106.1 GCA_003506795.1 Deltaproteobacteria bacterium | reverse complement strand
GGTATGGTGATGTGTCCGAGCGATTCGCCGGGACCGAGGAACGTCAGGAGGTGGCCCATTGCGTAACCATCAGCGTATACCCGCCGGATGTACTCTACGTTCTTCGCGAACTGGCGCGGATCGACCAGGGTGACGTTAATGACCAGGCTGCCTGATGTGGTATTGAGGTCGAAGCTCATCTGGTAGGTCATACGGTCTATTTTGGCGGAAAGGAATCCGACCCGTTCGATGATCTTGGACGAATCCAGTTCGCTCTCGCCTTTCAGGGTTATCTCGTGGCCCTTCTTGCCGTTCTGCGCGGCCAACCCTTCCGCATTCAAGCGCTGCAGATAAAGCCTCACCGTTCTTTCGCTGATATCATGGCCGAGAGACTCCAGCTCCCGGGCTATCTTTATGCTTGTGAGAGGGACGCTGGAATTTCTGAGGACACCCAGAATCAGAAGGTCCTTCTTTCTTTTCTTCTCCATATAGCTCCTTTCCGGCAATTACAACTCTTACTGCGGCAATTTTGCCGTTGATGTCTATCATATCCCATCAAGAAACGGTTTGCAATATTATTCCAAAAAACCCTTTAAATAGCGGAAGAATCCTATTGACAAGATTTCGACGTGTTGCTATTATTTGCCTCAATGAAACGGCAATAGATTGCCGGTACACTGGCAACAAGTTACCGTAATTAATAAACTCAGGAGGTTAACATGATAGAATGGCCGAAAACCAATGACGCGATTGGAACGGTAAACCGTGGTAACCCCGCGGAATCAGGTTTATGCACACTCTGCCGGGCGGATTGCAAAGGAAGATGTGAAACATTCCTTTCGAGTCTGAAGGGTAGGAAGATCCTCTACCCGAGGGATTTTGGCCTGATTACAGCAGGAAGCGGCAATACCACCCACCTTGGCGTGAACTACAACGCCCTGAGGGTTCAGGGATATCTTTACGGTGTGAAGGGCCTTCCGAAGGGGTTGAAGAATACCGCGGATGACTGCATATTCCCCAATGTCAGTATCGAGTCCGAATTCGGCTCCAAAATGACGACGAAGACCAGAATGCCCATTATGACTGGTGCCCTCGGTTCTACCTTTATCGCTGCAAAGTACTGGGATTCATTTGCCACGGGCGCTGCCCTTGTCGGTATCCCCATCGTTGTCGGCGAAAACGTTGTCGGTATCGACAAACAGGCGGTTATCAACAACGGCAGGATAGAGAAAGCACCGGAGCTTGATAGAAGGATCGACACGTTTCTCAAATACTATGACGGATACGGCGCAATTATCGTTCAGATGAACGTTGAAGATACACGCAACGGCGTGGCCGAGTATGTTATCAACAAATATGGCGACAAGGTCATTATAGAGCTGAAATGGGGCCAGGGCGCGAAAGACATAGGCGGCGAGATTCAGGTGGACAGTCTCGAGTACGCCTTGTTCCTCAAGAACAGAGGTTATATCGTCGACCCCGACCCGACCGTCCCCGAGGTTCAGGAGGCTTTCAAACACGGTGCCATAAAATCCTTTGCCCGCCACAGCAGACTCGGCTATACAGACCTTTCGACACCGGAAAAGGTGCAGGAAAACTTCATAAAGGCTGTCAACTATCTCCGTAAGCTGGGATACAAGAGGATCTCTCTCAAGACCGGCTCCTACGGCATGGAAGCGCTTGCGATGTCACTTAAATTCGCAACAGACGCAAAGCTCGATCTCCTGACTATCGATGGCTCCGGCGGCGGAACAGGCATGAGCCCCTGGAACATGATGGAGTCATGGGGCGTGCCTTCACTTTTGCTTCACAGCAAGGCGCATGAGTATGCGACAATCCTGGCAGCAAAGGGAGAGAGGGTCGTGGACCTCGCATTTGCCGGCGGTCTCGCCCGTGAAGACCATATATTCAAAGCCCTCGCGCTTGGCGCACCCTTCACGAAAATGATATGCATGGGCAGGGCGGCGATGATACCCGGTTTTGTCGGCTCCAACATCGAAGGCGTCCTGAAACCCGAGAACAGGGCCAGGGTCAATGGTAACTGGGACGAACTTTCACCTGCCGTCAAGGAACTCGGTTCCTCTGCAGACGAGATCTTCGCCGGTTACTATGATGTTCAGAAAAAGGTCGGGGCCGCGGAGATGAAGAATATTCCTTTCGGAGCCATCGCGATGTGGACCCTGGCGGACAAGCTTGCGGCCGGACTCCAGCAGCTGATGGCAGGCGCGCGGAAATTCAACCTGAAAGACATCTCACGGCAGGACATCTTTTCCGCAAACAGGGATGTCGAGAGAGAGACGGGAATACCGTTCATTACGGACGTCCTTGACGAAAGGGCAAAAAAGATCCTCAATTCATAATCCCGGCAAGAGGAAGAAGACTCGAAGAGAGCGGACCTGACTGGTTCGCCCTCTTTTTTTATCGAATTGTGATCGATGTCATTTCCAAGGAAGCGCTTCTCATATATATAAAGATAAATAGACACAGGGGGTGGCTGGAGTAATGCAGCTGCTGATACGTCTCCGAGAGGTTAATGGGGAAGGCGTGAGGGGGGCGTACAAAAAAGGAGGCGATTGCGATGATACGCGAGATCAGGTTCATTGTTACGGGTGAAGTGAGAAAACCCAAATTGGGCGATTGGTTCCTCAACAGAAACAATTTTCCCATATGCGCCGCTCAGGATTTCAACGTCACACGATTTCCTATACTGAGAATGGAAGTCATAGACGAGGAGGGGATGACTGTTCAGACGACCAGATGTGCAAACATGTAAGTAAACGGACAGTCAGGCCAACGCCCGGGACAACCCCCGGGCGTTGGTGTTTATCTGGTGAACACAAAGTTTAGTTCTGCTGTTGACAGGTCGTGCAGGTCATCCGGGTCCTGCAGGGCCTGTTCTTGTCTTCATTAGCAGACGTTCAACCTGCCTTTCAATTCCAGCCCGTTTTTAGGGTGGCAATCACAGTTGTTGTCGGTTAATATATCCGCGGAGGCTGCCAGCGCCTATGAAGCTTGACCACATCGGCTTTGTTGTCGGGAGTATCGATGAATTCATCACGGTTTTGAAGACTATCGGTTTTGCTGACGC
Source organism: Deltaproteobacteria bacterium (assembly GCA_003506795.1). GTDB lineage: Bacteria > Desulfobacterota > Syntrophorhabdia > Syntrophorhabdales > Syntrophorhabdaceae > Delta-02. The sequence continues at coordinate 13,479 of DNYO01000106.1, read as the reverse complement.
CACGAGGCCCGTCCCTGATTACGACAAGAACGTCAATGCCTCCTTTGTGTCTGTCGGGCAGAAGGAAGATATCTACCTTGAAGTGCTCGAACCGGTGGACGACAGGTCGGCGGTGTACAATTTTCTGAAAAGAACCGGCGGCGGCCTGCACCACCTCTGCTTCGAAGTCGATGACATCGAACAGGTCTCGAAGAGACTTGAGGAACAAGGTTTCAAAATGGTTTCGCCGCCAACGGACTGCACGGCCTACGACGAGAACCTGGGTCGCACCTGCGATGGTGTGACGAGGATATCTTTCTTCCTTTTGCCCAATCGGCTTCTCATTGAGCTTCTTGAAAAAGGCCGCTGAACAGGAGACGACCGGTATGACCAGAGATGAGGCCGATAGGTTGCTCAAGGATCGGGGAGATCATTATGGAATGCGAGGCCATCGGCATACCTCTCAAAGAGTTTGCCGAATTGTCCATCGCCGCAATGCTTGAGATCAGCGACGGGCTGGGACTCTAGATCGGCAGTGCCTCGTTTCGATGAGATCGTGACCCGATCGTCGCGTCAGACTGCCGTTTTCGAAGCTTTACCATTCTGTCTGCAAAGAGGGTTCTGTGAACGATAACAGTGCAAGGTCGGGTTTCGTGAACAAGCTCAGGGATTCAGCCTATCTGCAGGTATTCACGAATCGCCGGATGGTGGTGATGATCCTTCTCGGTTTTGCCTCCGGCCTGCCCCTGCCTTTAACCGCGGGGACTCTTCAGGCGTGGTTGACCATGACAGGCATCGACATAAAGACCATCGGTATCTTTTCCCTGGTAGGGGTTCCCTATACGCTCAAGTTTATCTGGTCCCCCTTTATGGACAGGTTCGTTCCGCCATGGCTGGGAAGGCGCCGCGGTTGGATCGTTTCCATGCAAGTGCTTCTGCTTTTGGGCATCGCCGTCATGGCCCTGACCTCTCCCGGCAGAATGCCTCTTGCACTTGCCGCCATTGCGCTTGGTGTCGCCTTCTTTTCCGCGTCACAGGACATCGTTATCGACGCCTACCGTACAGATGTGCTTCCCCAAAAAGAACGGGGAATAGGCGTGGCAGTCTTCATATTCGGCTACAGGATAGCCATGCTTGTCGCCGGGGCGCTGGCCCTTATCATGTCCGACATCATAGGGTGGCAGAAGACCTATTTTTTTATGGCGCTTTTCATGATTTTCGGGATGCTCGGTGCTTTTACCGGGCGGGAGCCGGACCATCACATTGTACCGCCCAGGACCATGCAGGAGGCCGTCTGGGGTCCCCTGAAAGATTTCTTTTCGCGCAAATCGGCCATCATCATTATCCTCTTCATCATTCTTTACAAACTGGGTGACGCATACGCCGGGGCCCTTTCAACGGCCTTCCTGATACGGGGTGTGAATTTTACGCCCACGGATGTCGGAACCATAAACAAGGGGATGGGCCTCGTGGCCACCATCGTGGGAGCGCTGTTCGGGGGCACGCTGATGGTGAAGATGGGGCTTTTCAGGTCTTTGTGGTATTTCGGCATCCTTCAGATGGTGTCGAACCTTTCCTTCATGGTGCTGGCCATCGTCGGGAAGAGCTATACTGCCATGATCGTTGCCGTCGCCTTTGAAAACCTCGCCGGAGGGATGGGATCGACGGCGTTTGTCGCTTTTGTCATGGCGCTGTGCAACAAGCGTTTCAGTGCCACGCAATTCGCCCTTTTGTCGTCGCTCGCCGTCCTGGGGCGCGTCGTCATATCTCCGACATCGGGTTACATCGTGTCCTATGTCGGATGGGCGAATTTCTTCCTCCTTACCACGGTGGCGGCCCTGCCTGGATTGCTGCTTGTGCTCTATCTGAAAAGGGAAATTGTCGCCCTGGATGCGGTCAAAACATCCTGATGAAGTCAAGCCGGAGAGGGCATTTTTCGGTGGGATTTTTTCGATTAAAATTTGTTCATAAAATTCATTGACAGCTTTTTGATACTGTGGGATACTGACAACGAAGTTTCGGAAGTCGCTGTCAGTAGTGATGAATTGCGTTTCGCCCGAGCATCTACACGACACAGTTCCGTTACCTTCAAAAAAAAATATTAACAAGGAGGGCTTTAGTAAGATGGCAAAAGGAACTGTGAAGTGGTTCAATGAGTCCAAAGGTTTTGGTTTTATCACTCAGGATGACGGTGTGGACGTTTTCGTTCACTACTCAGCAATCCAGGACTCCGGTTTCAAAACCCTTGCGGAAGGCCAGGAAGTCAACTTTGACGTCGTCAAGGGTCCCAAAGGACTTCAGGCGGCAAACGTAACCAAATTATAGGAACGGAAAGAAAGGGTCCGGTTCCGGCCGGACCTTCTTCATAATATTCGCTGAATCAACACATTCCGCGGAAAGCCCGAAAGGGGTCTATATCGTTCGGGGTCTGAGCACCACGACCCCGGGCTTTTCTTTTACGTAGTCCCCGAACAGTTGATCTATCACCCTGCGAGATGCACCTGCCGACGAGGCGTGACGCAGGTATACTCTCGTACTCTCCTTGATAACGATCCCGACGTGCGATACATCAAGCCCATCGGTGTCGGTATAAATCCCGGTATAATCGCCATTATGCAATCGATCGACAAGATCCTGATCGATCGTCGTCGAAGGTATGTAGTCCACGGCCCGACTCCGAGCCGGGATGCCTTCAAGGAACAAGCTTCCGTCCGTTTTTCGGTTGAGGGTCTTCGAGCTTTGCCGTGTCCGTTCCCGGCCTATCATGGCGGTAACATCACTGACAAGACGTCCGTTGAATTCCTTCCAGTCGGTGAAGAAATGATTGCGGCTGACGTATGAAACGACGCCCTCTCTGTAGCGGATCTCTCTCAGCCGTTTCAGGAATTCAGCGAATGAAGACGCAAGCCGCATGGCCTCAATATAATCGATGAAGGTAAAACAATCGAGCGCCGCCAGATTTACGACCAGTTCTTCCGGCACCCCATCGCTTCCGATAAGTGTCGATTCTCCATAGGGCGTATCGAGAAAATGTCGTGAAAGAAATGCTATCCGCGAGCCTGCGCCGTCAATCCTGGAGGCCTGAACGAGCAGTTTGTCGATGCGGGCTTGAGACCAGGCCCCGAGCGTAATCCTGGTTTTTTCATACACAGGCCGATCCTCCTTTGCAACCTTGAAAAATGCCTCGGTGACAGCTATTCTATCACAATGCACGTAAGAGTGACAGGCATCGATTCTTCCTCTTGCAGATGTTTTTCCGGCGGGATATACTTGGGAGGATACGGCGATGGGAAAAGTAAACCCCTTTTTCAGGTGTCCTAACTGTTTCACCAAACTCCCCAAGGACAGTACACTGATGCATCTGGCCTCAGGGACAACCTTTTCCGACGCGGTCACCGGACGGGTCATGAGCGCCGCCGGCGGCGGATACAAGGAAGTCATGTATTGTTCCCTGTGTCAAAAACCCCTGAAGATGAAGCTTCTCATTGATGGCAAGTTCGACGAGCGCGATCATTCATTCGCGTTTATCCTTGTCATGGCCGCCGCTTTCGCATTGTTCTATCTTGCCCTCGGGTGGGGTATCGTTCTGTCCCTGTGCAGCTCGATAATTCCCGCCTTCATCGTCTGCAAGATACTTCTGAAATACGACCGCAAGAGGTTCAACGCCCTCAACCGGGAAAATCTCGAAGAATGGAGATTTTAAAAGTGCAACTCCATGTCTTTTTCCTTGAAACTTGAACCGTGTCTTATTACCAATCCGTGACCATGAAGCCTATGCTGAAACGGTTCACGCTCTTGTTATAATCTTGAAGACTTTCGCCGTAACCGTTGAAGTACTGCACGTAACCGCTGATTCGCTCGATAAGCGGAAAACTCCATTCCAATTGTATCGCGCCCCTGTTGTCCGCGGGTCGTAAGTTGTTGCGCACCATGGCAGCGAACCTGTGTTTGTTCAAGAAATAGTAACCCCAGAGTTCACCGTATCCGAGATACCTGTCGATGTCGGGGTTGTCGTCATCCTTTGCTTTTTCCGGGATCCTGTACCATGTCTTCAGGAGCAGATTGAATCTGTCCCGTTCGAAGCCGAAGTTTGCAACGATCCGGTTCCAGCTTCGGGACAAGGGCTGGGACCTGCCGTTCGATTGATGGTTGAGTCCTAGGTTGATTATCCTTCCTTTGAGGCCCAGAAGATCGTAGTTGGTCCGAAAGTTCAGGAGCAACTCGGGTTCGTAATTGGTCTCACGGAAAGGGGCGGAAAATTCCGAGTTGTAGAGTTGCCAGAATGCGAGTTGTGTGTAAGCGAACCAGAGGTCCATATCTTTCCCCAGGATGTCCTCCCAGAGTTTTACCTTGAAGCTTATTTGAAACTTGACCTCCGTATTCTGGGCCTTGGCATTCGGGTCGACGTCAAGGCTCGCATCCATGTTGGGAGAGGTGTTGTATGCCAGCGGAAGAACATAGTTGGGACGGTATGACCTGATGACGAACCGGTGCGCCCGGTTCGCTTCGTCGAGGTCCCATTGCCTGCTCATAACCGATTGATCCCGTGCTGTTCGATCATCCCCGGCGGGGGAAGCGGTTTTAGGAGATTGTTCCGGTACCGGGGCACCGGAAGGTTGCTGCGTTTTTTGTGTCCTTCTGCCGGCCAGACTGTCGTAACATTCCAGCCTGGCGGTGTCGTCCTCTACCGAAGCACACTCGGCGATCTTGTCCGCGGCGGCGGCAAGGGCATGAGGTTGCAGGATCACAACCGTCATCGCCGTCAGCAAGACTGCCACGAGTGGTATATACACGGGACGGACATACCCATGTTGCCGCATTTATCCTCCACTTCTTTTCTTGCTTTCGTAGAAAGACAATAATCTCCTTTGAAGAAAAAAGCAACCGGGACAAACGTTTTCCGGCTTCGGTTAGGGTAAGGTTTGGATCGGCCCGAAACCTGGAAGCTGGAGTCGCTATCTGGTATAATCCCTCATGCGGATGATCCAGGGAGAACCTCGAAGGGCACTGTTCGTGGCGCGCCCCAATCGTTTTGTTGTCCGGTGCATTCTTGACGGAAAGATGACCGACGCTTACCTGCCGAACCCCGGGCGGCTGTGGGAACTTCTTCTTCCCGACTGTCCGCTGTATCTTTCCGAGAATCGAGCGGGTGTAAAATTGCCCTATACCGTTGTGGCCATGGAGAAAGAGGGCACTCCCATTCTTCTCCACACGCACCTGGCGAATGATGTCGCCGCATTTCTCCTCGGCAGCGGCCTGGTGCCGGGGCTTGAGGATGTCCGCATAGTAAAGCGGGAGGTTGCCTTCGGTAAAAGCAGGTTTGACTTTCTTCTCGAAAAGGACGGCCGCACGATGGTTTTGGAGATTAAGAATTGCACCCTCTTCAGTGACCGGCTCGCCATGTTCCCCGATGCCGTCACCAGACGGGGAAGCCGTCATCTTGAAGGCCTGATGAGGCTTGCCTCGTCGGGTATCCGGGCGGGCGTCCTTTTCCTGGTTCAGTGGCCTTACGCGCAATACTTCATGCCCGAATATCATACCGACCTCGTGTTTTCCGAGACCTTTCTGAAATGCAGGGACCGGATCTTCCTTGAAGCCCTGGCGCTTAAGTGGAACAGCGACCTTTCGCTTGACCGTGATGTGAGGAAGCTCGTTATTCCCTGGAGGACAATTGAAAGGAAGAGCCGCGACAGGGGATGTTACATCCTCATTCTGAGACTCGGCAATGACGCCGTGGTCATGACGGGAGGCCTGGGAAATGTTTTTTTCAGGAAGGGTTACTATCTGTACGCCGGCTCAGCCAAAAGAGCGCTCACGAAGAGAATGGAACGCCATGCAAGAAGACGCAAGAATCTCTTCTGGCATATCGACTACCTCCGGGAAAAGGCAACCTTTTGCAGGGCCCTCGCGATCAGGACCGACAGCGATATAGAGTGCGCCCTGGCAGCTGACCTGAAACGGATATCCCATTGGTCGGTGCCGGGTTTCGGGTGCTCGGATTGCGCCTGCAAGAGCCATCTTTTCGGCATGGACACGAATCCGTTACATTCGTCTCCTTTTCTCGATGTGCTGTATAATTACCGGATAGGCTCCGTTGAAGGAGAACTCGATGATGGAGATGATTGATATCCATACGCACGGTCTTCGTGACTGCGATACCCGGGGGGCCTCTCCCGGGGATTTTCTCAGGATGGCGCGCCTGCACGGTTCCCAGGGGGTTGGCGCAATTGTTCCGACGATCTTTTCTTCATCGATCGATGAGATGCGGCTTGATATCGGGGCGGCAAAGAAGGCGATGGAATACCAGCGGGAAGACAGGACGGCGGCGCCCGGTCTCTCACCCGCGAAGATTCTCGGCGTTCATCTTGAAGGGCCTTTTCTCAATCCTGCACGGGCGGGGGCCCTCGATAAAGAGTCGTTTTTGCCGGCAGCGATCGCCAGCTGGAAGAGGCTCGTCGAGGGTTTCGGTGAGGTTGTCAGGATCGTTACCGTCGCCCCCGAACTCACAGGGGCAACCGGGCTGATCGAGGCCATGGCCGACATGGGCGTTGTCGTCAGCATGGGCCATTCCAACGCGACCTATGGCGAGGCCGAAGCAGGGTTTCGGGCGGGCGCCCGGGGCATTACCCATGTTTTTAACGCCATGCGGGGTTTCCATCACCGCGAGCCGGGTATCGCCGGATTCGCTCTTATGAATCCTGAGGTCTATGTTGAAATGATCGCCGACCCCTATCACCTTCACGAAAGGACCATCGAGCTTATCTTCGCGGTGAAGGATCCCGACCGCATCATTATCGTCTCCGACACGGTAAAGGGGTCGGCATCCGATGATGGGGGAAGAGAGGTTGTGGACATGCAAGGAAAGCTCCTTGGGGGTTCCCTCGCTCTTACAGGGTCGACAAGGCGGCTCGTACAACTCGGATTCGATCCCGGTCTTGTGGAACGCGCCGCACGTCAGAACCCGGCGAGGTATCTTGGCCTGTGAAGAGTCAGAGGATGGCAATACACGGCAGGTCTTTCGTAAAACGTTGTAATCACTGGTGGATAACCCTTAATTAACATTGACTATCTCCGACATTTCAATTAGAATATACCCCATATCTTATGTTTGAGAAATTACAGGAAAGATTTGAGTCGACCTTCAAGAAGGTTCGGGGATACGGCAAACTCACCGAAAATAACATAAAGGACACCTTGCGCGAAGTACGGGTGGCGCTCCTTGAGGCCGACGTCAACTTCAAGGTGGCCAAAGATTTCCTCGAGAAGGTCAGGGAAAAGGCGATGGGCGAAGAGGTGCTCACGAGCATCACGCCCGGCCAGCAGTTTGTTAAGATCGTTTATGACGAGCTTTGCGAGGTGTTGGGGAGCGCCAACAAACCCCTGGACGTTGCAGCGGCCCCGCCCGTACCGGTCATGCTTATCGGTCTGCAGGGGTCCGGCAAAACCACAACCTCCGCAAAGCTTGCGATCCACCTTCGCAAAATGGGGCGCCGGCCGCTCCTCGTTCCTTCGGACATCTACCGGCCGGCAGCCATAGATCAGCTTGTTACGCTGGGAAGGCAGATCAATGTCGAAGCCTTCACCATGGATGTGGTCAAGGACCCGGTAACGATCTGCAAAGAGGCAAAGATATATGCCATGAGACATGGCTATGACACGTTGATTGTCGACACCGCGGGCCGTCTGCACATTGACGAAAACATGGTTGGTGAACTCGTCGAGCAAAAAAAGGTTCTCAATCCTAAGGAGACGCTTCTTGTCCTTGACGCGATGACGGGCCAGGACGCGGTGAGCATAGCCACCGTTTTTAACGAAAAACTGGGTATAGACGGCATAATCCTCACAAAGCTCGACGGCGATACACGTGGCGGCGCGGCCATATCCATCAAGGCCGTAACGGGCAAGCCCATCAAGTTCATCGGCGTCGGGGAAAAACTGGATGCCCTTGAACCCTTCTTCCCTGACAGGATGGCATCCCGTATACTTGGTATGGGTGATGTCGTTTCCCTTGTCGAAAAGGCCCAGGATGTCTTCGACGAGAAACAGGCCCGCGAGCTCGAGCGCAAGTTTCGCAAGGACGAATTCACCCTCGAGGATTTTCGCGACCAGATCCGGCAGATGAAGAAGCTCGGGTCGCTGGAATCGATCATAGGCATGATTCCCGGCATGAACAAGTTCAAAGGCGCGATCAATTTCGCCGAGGCTGAAAAGGACATCAAGAAGACGGAAGCGATCATCAACTCGATGACATCGAAGGAAAGGGCCAAGGCGGGAATTATAGACGGAAGCAGGCGGATCCGCATCGCGAAAGGCAGCGGGACGCAGGTGCAGGATGTTAACGAACTTTTAAAAAAATACATGGAAACGAAAAAGATGCTGAAGAAATTTACGAAGGGAGGCGCAAAAGGCCTCCAAAGACAGCTTTTCAATAGATAAGGAGGTAGGATTTTGGCTGTAAAATTCAGATTGTCGAGGTTTGGTGCAAAGAAGAAACCGTTTTATCGCATTGTCGTGGCCGATGAACGTTCACCCAGAGATGGCAGGTTTATCGATAAGGTCGGATTCTACGACCCGTTGAAGAACCCTGCCGAGATAAGCCTCGACAAGGAAAAGATTAAAACATGGTACGAAAAAGGGGTAAGGCCCACGAGGACCGTTGAAAGTCTGTTCAAGAGAGAGGGGGTTCTGAAGGAGCTTTCATAAAACGAACGGAGGTGGATCGTGTTGAAAGAGTTGATCGAGTATATTGCAAGGGCGTTGGTTGACAATCCTGATCTCGTCAGGGTCTCCGAGATCGAGGGGGAAAAGACTTCTGTTATTGAGCTCAATGTTGCCAAAGATGATCTTGGGAAGGTCATCGGGAAACAGGGCAGAACCGCTCGGGCCATGAGGACGATCTTGAGTGCGGCCTCGACAAAAGTTAAGAAGAGAGCGGTCCTCGAGATTATCGAATAATGAAATGGATCCCTGTCGGCCGTGTCGTGTCGACATCCGGCATACGGGGTGAGGTAAAGTTTTACTATTACAACGAGGTGAAGAAAGGGTTTCTCGACTACACCTCGTTGTTTGCCCTTAAAGGCGATGAATATATCGAGCTGAAGCCCGAGGGGGCAAGTTACAGGAAGCATTTCTTTTATCTCTCATTTCGTGGGCTTTCAACCGTTGAGGAGGTCTCCTTCCTGGTGACAAAAGAGCTTTTTGTCCGGGAAGCTGACCTCCGTCCGGTAGAGGACGGCGAGTACTACGAGTACCAGTTGATCGGGCTCGAGGTAATAAACGCGGAAGGGGTATCGCTCGGAAAGGTAGGATCGGTGATGCATACCGGCGCGAATGATATCCTGGTTGTTGAAGGAGAAAGGGACATGATGATTCCCATGGTTGAAGGATTCATCATTGATATAGATGTGGGTCGCGGCACGATCCGCGTCGACATCGAGGGACTTGTTGCATGATCTTTTCAATTCTCACGCTCTTCCCGGGGATCTTTTCATCGCCCCTCAAAGAGAGCATACTTGGCAAGGCAGCCGAAAAGGGGCTTGTCAGTTTCAACATCATCAATATACGGGATTTTGCCGACGATCCCCATCGGTGTTGCGACGACACGCCTTATGGCGGCGGGCCGGGAATGGTCATGAAGGTGGAACCCATCTACCGGGCCATACAACACGTGACTGAGGTTCACGGCAGGGCGAAGTTTGTCCTGCTGACACCACAGGGGCGACCCTTTGATCAATTCACCGCAGAGCGCTTCGCCAGATCGCCCCATATCTGCCTGATATGCGGTCGTTACGAAGGCGTCGATGAACGCGTGCTCGATCATGTCGATGAAGAGATATCGGTGGGCGACTATGTCACATCCGGCGGCGAGTTCCCGGCGCTTGTTCTTATCGATGCCGTGTCCCGCTTTGTGCCCGGGGTTCTCGGAAACGATGAATCGGTTTTTGCGGAGAGCTTCAGAGAGCCTCTTCTGGAGTATCCTCAGTATACACGGCCGGAGAATTTCATGGGTGCCGCCGTGCCGCCCGTCCTGCTGTCGGGAAACCATGAGGAAATACGAAAGTGGCGGCGCAAAGAGGCCATCAGGAAGACAGTCCTCAAACGCTCCGATCTTCTCAACCGTTTTCAGGCCGGCGAGGAGGACCGCAAATTTATGAGAGAGGTCATGGAGGAGTTCCCTGAATAATGTAAGTATCGGGGTCATTCACTACCCCGTCTACGATAAGCGCGGAGATGTCGTGGCGACGAGCCTGACAAACCTGGAAATACATGATATGGCAAGAACCTGCATGACTTTTGGCATAGACCTGTGCTATATTGTGTCACCTCTCGCCCGACAGCGGGAGATAGCGGAAAAGCTGGTCCATCACTGGATACACGGATACGGGGCGAAATACAATCCCGCACGGGGTGAAGCCCTTAAAAAAGTGAGGATCAAACCGGACATCGACGCGGTGCTCGACGACTTCGGCGGCAACCCCAGACCGTTTGTCGTGGGCACATCCTCCCGTACGAGGGAGGGGAAAACGATGTCCAGCGGCGATTTCCATGATTTCGTCATGAAGGGGCAGCAACCGGCTCTCGTGCTCTTCGGAACGGGTTGGGGCCTTACGGAGGAAGTGGTGGAGCGTTGCGATAGAATGCTTGAACCCATCAGTGGCGCAGGCGATTACAATCATCTTTCCCTGCGTGTTGCACTGGGTATTATACTGGATAGAATTTTTAGTCAAAGAGGAGGACACCATGAATGAAATGGTCGATCTGCTTGAAAAAGAGCATATGAGACTCGACCTCCCTGAGGTCGGCATAGGCGATAACGTAAAGGTCTACACCAGGATTTTTGAAGGCGACAAAGAAAGGATCCAGATATTCGAGGGCGTTGTTATTCGCGCGAGAGGCGGAAACACGCGTGCGACCTTCACGGTTCGTAAGGTGTCCTACGGTGTGGGCGTCGAGAAGACGTTTCCCGTCCATTCCCCGCTCATCGACAGGATAGAAAGGGTCAGTAAGAGCAAGATCAGACGGTCGAAGCTCTACTATCTGCGCAACCTCAGAGGAAAAGCGGCTAAGCTCAAAGAAAAAAGGGATTAGTAGAAGAACGATGATCTGCCGGCTGACAGGTCTCGTGGGCGGAATAGATGAGGCCGGACGGGGTCCGCTCGCCGGGCCGGTGGTTTCGTCCTGCGTGATCTGGGAGAAAGTGCCGGAAACGAAGAACGGTGTGACCGACTCGAAGCTCCTGACGGAAAAGAAACGGGTCGGTCTTTTTTCGTGGATCACGGACCACGCGCTGAGCGTTGGGATAGGCATGGCAAGCAATGAAGAGATTGATGCCATGAATATCCTCAACGCCACCATTCTCGCCATGGAGCGCGCTCTGGAAGCAGCGGGGCTGGATCCCGACGTACTGCTCATCGATGGCAATCGCGGACTTAAGAACTACCCGAAGGCTCGTCCCATTGTCCGCGGGGACCGCAAATGTTTTTTTATGGCAAGCGCCTCCATTATTGCCAAGGTTGTCCGTGACAGGGCCATGGATGCGTACGACCGGATCTATCCGCACTATAACTTCAAGCAGAATAAAGGCTACCCCACAGGAGAGCACAGGGCTGCAATCAAGGAATTCGGGATCACCCCGATCCATCGGAAGACCTTCAGAGGAGTAAAGGAGTATTGTGCCCGATAAACGTTTGACGGGACAGGAAGGGGAAGATCGAGCGGCGATTGTCCTGAAAAAGGAAGGCTACCGGATCATCGCCACCAACTTCAGGAGTCCCTTTGGAGAAATCGATATCATTGCGGAAGAGGACGGCTGCCTTGTCTTCGTTGAGGTCAAAAGACGAAAGGGCCGCACCTTCGGTACCTCCTTTGAAGCCATCGACGCCCGCAAGAAAAGGCACATCATACGCTCCGCCCAGGTATATCTCAAGACGAACCGGAGCCTTGGCAGAAGGGTGCGTTTCGATGTTGTAGGTATCGATGGTGACGAGGTGAGGCTGATCAGGCACGCCTTCGGAGAAGAAAAGGGATGAGAGAGACAGTGATTGACGAGAAGATCATGGAGCTTCTTGCGGCGGTGCGTGACGGGTTGATTTCGGTTGATCAGGCCTATGAGACGTTCAAGGATATCCCCTATGACGATCTGGAACATACAAAGGTCGATCATCATCGTTTGCTCCGGAAAGGCGTTCAGGAGGTTGTTTTCGGCGAAGGCAAGACCCTTTCCCAGCTTTTTGATATCGTCGGTTCTTTCAGGCAAAAGGATCTCGATGTGCTGGTGACCCGAATAGACGCCGCAACGGGAGATGCTTTGACCGGCAGGTTCCCGGAAGGAACATACAGCAACGAAGCACGGTGTTTTTTCGTTCGTAAGGCAGAGGCCGTGCAAGGCAAGGGAATGGTCCTGGTAATATCGGCAGGGACGAGCGATGTCAGGGTTGCCGAGGAGGCATACGTGACCTCGACGTTTTTTGGCAACGATACGGAAAAACTATATGATGTAGGGGTGGCAGGGATTCACCGGCTGTTTCAGAATCTGGCCGTTGTGAAGAGGGCCCGCGTCATTATCGTAGCGGCCGGCATGGAGGGGGCTCTCCCGTCCATTGTGGCCGGCGTTGTGGGTGTTCCTGTAATTGCCGTTCCCACGAGCGTCGGATACGGGGCGAGCTTTGCAGGATTGACTGCACTTCTCGCAATGCTCAATTCCTGCTCCACGGTGGGCGTCTTCAACATAGACAACGGCTTCGGCGCGGCATACTTTGCAACACTTATAAACAGGTTATGAGGATACTTTACATAGACCCCGTTTTTGGGATGAGCGGCGACATGATGATCAGCGCCCTCATCGATGCCGGAGTCCCCTTCGACGGCCTCGAAGGACTCCTCGGAAAGATACCCCCCGTGGTGCCGTCGATACGGCCCGTTCGACTCACGCAGGGCGTGATCAGCGGTATTCACCTCGAAATAGGGCCTTCGGACAGGCATCTGACCATAGCCGAAATGGAACAGGTCTTGACCGGTATCGATGCCGAAAAGCCCGTGAAGGATGACGCGATGGGTATGCTTTCTCTCATCGTGGCAGCGGAATCAAGGATCCATGATATCTCCCGCGACAAACTCCATCTTCATGAACTTTCACATATCGACACCGTCATAGATCTCCTCTGTGTCGCGTACGGCATACGTTTCCTTGCCGCGGACAGGGTTTTTTGCGGACCCGTGCCGTGCGGCAGCGGAACGATCACCACGTCCCACGGATCTATCCCCAACCCGCCGCCGGTGACATTGGAGATACTTCGCGGCCATCAGCTTGTCTTTTACGACGATGCCCTCGAGCTTACCACCCCTACGGGTGCCGCCATCGCGGCCTATTATGCACAAAAGGCAGGGAAGGTCCCCGCGTTCAGGACCGTGCGCGAAGGCTACGGCGTCGGGACATACAAGTCTTCGCGGCCTGATGTCCTGAGGGTCTTTGTCGGTGAGTCGGATGAACTGCCGTACGAC
>DNYO01000275.1 GCA_003506795.1 Deltaproteobacteria bacterium | reverse complement strand
TCACGGGAACAGGCCCTCTGGACGGGAACATACGTTGACGACCACGTGAAAGAATCCCTCAAATGGTCAAAAGAAAAATACAACCACCAGCTCTTTACTCTCTCCGCAAAAGACCAGGCCGAGATACAGAAACTCGTGAAGCCCATAATTGACGAATACGTCAAAAAAATAACCGCCGCGGGCCTGCCCGGCGACCAGATCATGAAAGACGTATATCAGTTGAAAAGCAAGTACGAAAAAGAATACAAGAAATAACGGTCGGAAGTCTTCTCAAAAGCGCCCGGAACTTCGGGCGCTTTTGAGAACAGTCGCTTTATACCCACACGATACGCTTCACACCGGAGGCCCGTCAATGGAATACCTCATTAAATTCAATTCCTATCTTAACAAAGTACTCCTCTTTTTTAGTGGCATTTCAGTACTGATCCTCACGGGGATTGCTGCAGCGAACATGTTCCTCAGAATTGTTTATAGCCCCATCCCGGGGTCTTACGAACTTGTCGGTTTCTTCGGGGCGGTTGCGACCGGATTAGCCCTTGGCTACACCCAGATAAGAAAAGACCACATAATAGTAACAATGTTCACCGACAAGTTTCCGAGAACCGTCAATAGGATTCTGGATGGGCTCAATTACACCGTCAACACGATATTCTTTGCGATCATAAGCTGGGAAACCTATAAATGGGGCATGAAAATAGCGAGGACGGGCGAGGTGTCGGAGACATTGAAAGTGATATACCATCCCTTTGTATTTTGTCTGGCCATTGGATTCGCCGCGCTCTCCTTTTCGATCTTTGTTGATTTCATCAAACTGCTGAAAAGGGAGGCGTCCGCATGATAACACCTCTTACCGGCCTGATTGGAACACTCCTGATGCTTTTCGTAATGCTCTTTTTGCGTATTCCTGTCGGATTCGCCATGGGGCTTATGGGTTTTCTCGGGATGGCATATGTGGTCAACTGGAATGCCGCCCTGGGTCTTATCGGCACAGACCTCTGGAACACTTTCTCTTCTTACGGACTCACCGTGATTCCCATGTTCATCTTCATGGGCCAGATCTGCTTCTATTCCGAGGTCAACCAAAGGCTTTACAACGCAGCGTACAAGTGGTTCGGCAGGGTCAGGGGCGGTCTCGGCATCACGACCGTTATGGCATGCGCGGGTTTTGCCGCAATATGCGGTTCAAATACCGCAACGGCTGCCACAATGACCGCTGTCGCGCTGCCGGAGATGAAGAAGTACAAATATGATCCCATATTGTCGTCGGGCTCCATAGCGGCAGGATCCACACTCGGGGTCGTGATCCCGCCCAGCGTCGTTCTCGTGGTATATGGGATCTATACGGGCGAATCGATCGGCAAGCTCTTTTTCGGCAGTTTTGTGCCGGGCCTCGTGCTCGCTGTTATCATGGCGGCAATCGTCTACATTATGTGTATCGTTCACCCGACATGGGGACCACAGGGGCCCAAATTCAGCCTTATGGCAAGGATCAAGGCGCTTCCGGACGCTATCGACATGGTCCTTATGTTCGGTATTATAATGTTCAGCCTCTATGCCGGGTGGTTCACCCCTTCTGAGGCGGGCGCAGCCGGAACCGTCGTTGCGATCATTATCAGTCTGGTCAGGAGAAAACTGACGTGGAAAGGCTTTCTGAATGCTGTTGTCGACACCGTCCGCATATCCTGCATGATCTTTCTTCTTGTGGCAGGCGCCGTGATTTTTGGACGTTTCCTTGCGGTGACCCGGCTCCCTTACGAGGCCGCGGAATGGGTTTCAAACCTTCCTGTTTCAAACTGGATGATCCTCTGGTCAATGCTGGTGATATATGTCATAGGAGGGTGCGTCATGGACGCGCTTGCATTCCTCCTTATCACCGTGCCGATCTTTTTCCCGGTAGCGCAACGCTTGGGCTACGATCCCATATGGTTCGGCGTCATCATAACCATAGTGACTACCATGGGGGCCATCACTCCACCGGTGGGGATAAACGCATATGTTGTTTCCGGTATGTCTAAAGATATCCAATTGTCGACAGTGTTCAGGGGGGTTGTATGGTTCCTTCCTTCCTACGTCATCACAATAATCCTTATCGAGATCTTTCCGGAGCTCGTTACGTATTTCGCAGGGCTCATAAAATACTGACAGGCCCCGGAGATGTGCCGGAGCTTTTTTTGAGGTGATTTATATAAGAGATTTAATATGACAATACAAGGCGGGCAGCTTTTGGCTGCCCGCCTTTTTAACATACCTTTCCTGGTGTTATCTGAAGGTTAATCCTCTATGCCAGCGAGCCTCTTGGCTGCTTTCTTCTTGTCATTTATGTTCGTTTCCCGGAATATCGTTACGCGGTGCGCCTCAGGTGAGCCGCCGCCGTGGATGTCCGAGATTGTGTCGGCGCTTTCCAGTGCCAGCTTTTCCGCCAGACGGTACATCTTGACCCGGTTCTCAACGGGAACGCTGTCGACACCCTTGAGGTATTTCTTCAAAAATGCGCCAACCTCCGGGTTCGAGAAATCTTTGTCTGAAGGCAAGTCAGCCACGAAGCCGCCGCAGGCATCTATCATAAGCCGCGTCGCTTCGGACATTTCTTTGCCTTCGTGTATCTTGGAGGCATTGGCAAGCACCGTATCGATGAAGTAGGTGCCGGAAGGCTGCTTTTTCCCCTCGTAGGAAGAAGCAAGACAGCATCCGTACAACGTCTCCGCCCTGTGGATCATGTCAATGACCTTCTGCTTCAGGTGGCCGACCTTCGTTGTGCCGTTGTAGTCCATCAGGGTGAGCGCCGTGCCTACCATGCAGTCTATCTTTCCGGACTTGCATCCGCCGTGGCTCTGCCGGTGCAGAGACGAGAACTTGACCACCATGTCGGAGGCGAATTCGGTTTCTCCGCACATGAATACCCTTTCCCATGGGACAAAGACGTCATCGAAGATGAGCGTCGGGCAGTACTTCGAATAACAAACATTCCCTATGTCGCAGCCGTCGAGTTCGCGCATATCGAGAGTCGAGCGGCCCACAACGTGGATAAGACCCTTCGTGTCAGCGGGTATCGCAAAAGCCAGGGCGTAGTCCTTGTCGTCCTTCCCCATGGCGCGCGAGGGAAGAACGATTATCTCGTGGGACGAAAGGGAGCCTGTCTGATGCGCCTTGGCTCCCCGAACGACGATGCCGTCCGCCTTTTTCTCCACAACGCGAATGAACATGTCTTTATCAGGCTGTTCGTGGGGAGCAAGCGACCGGTCGCCCTTGACATCCGTGACACCGGCATTGCCGGTAAGGTCATTCTTCTGCATATGCTTCAGGAATTCCTGATACCGGGGATAATACTCGGTATTGTATTTCTGGTCGATGTCATACGTCACGATGGCGAGAGCGGTAAGACAATCAAGACCCGTACACCGCTGATGACAGGTTCCGACATGATTGGCGACCCTGCGGTTCACCTTGACGCGAGCCACAAGGTCTTCAATAGTGGACGGCGGAAGAGTGAAGCGACTTACCGGCTCATTGATAAGAGGGCTCGTCGTGATCATGAGCCCGGGGTCGATCTGCGCCATCTCGTACGTTGCGCCTGTGGCTTCTATACCGGCGCGAAGACGGGGATTGTCAACGATGTTCGTGAGACGTTCTCCGAACATATAAGCAGTGGGTTTAAGGGACCGCAGTGATTCGATATATTCGTCTTTTGTCTTGATACCCATATTATTGCCTCCTCTGATTGAATTCGGTACCGGACCTGTTTCTAGAACTCGGAGCGTTCCTGCTCGGCAAGCATTTTGCGGACGCTCGACAGCACCTGGACCTTCACGTTGGTTACATGGTTCTTCAGCACCGCCTGGGCCCGATCCATGCTCCTTAAGGCAACGGCGTCGTATATCTCCTGATGTTCCTGGTCCGTCGCCACCAACGATGATCTGGGCAGATCGCTATACTTGAGAAACAGGATATCGAACAGATTTCGAAGGATCCGTATCTGTGTCTCTTTCTTCGAAAGCGATGCCAGCGTGAGGTGAAACTCCCTGTTCTTGAAAAGCCTTTCTTTCAGGTAGAAATCGCGTTCAGCGGAAAGATGCGCTTCAAGGGCTGCCTTCAGCTCCGAAAGTCCCTTCTTGTCGATATTCTGTATCGTGTCGCCAAGGAGAGACGGCTCGATGAGCTCCCTCATCTCATAGATCTCCTCGATCTCCTGGAGACTGAACGGGGACATGTAAAAACCCCTGTTGGGCTCATGGCAGACGAACCCGAGAAGCTCCAGCCTCTTCAACGCCTGTATGATGGGCGTGGGGCTAAGATCGAGTTTTTCCGCCAGGTCCCGATAGGCGATCTTCTGCCCCGGCACGAGTTCCTTGGAATAGATCATCCGCCGAATACCCTGATACGCTACCTGACTGCTGTCTTCCGGTTGTTTGGTTTGTTTTGTCTTTGTCTGTGCCATGCGTAACTTTACACAAATGAAATTAGAAATGCAATTAAATTTTTAGAAAAAGATGAGACGGGTTATGGGTTATGGGTAATAGGTAATGGGAGAAAACAAAAATAGTGGCCATACATGACTTCCAGAGAATTACAGAAATTGGAGCAGCAAAACACCCTCCGACACGACAAAATCTCCACTCCTATTACCCATCACCTATTACCCATTACCCATCTTCTTTATTCCCTTTATAATCAAATTATTAATCAATTACGTTGACATCAAAAACCATTACATTTATACTTGAAAGTCGCAGTTACGGGGTGTCCCCGTACATGCAGATGAAGCTAAATCAACACTAAGGGATTGACCGATATGAGACTTCACGAATATGAAGCACTGGACATTTTTGAACAGAACCATATACCCGTTCCCCGCCGCGAGCTCGTCAGTACCATGCACGATGCCCTCCATGTCGCCGGTGAAATAGGTTATCCCGTCATCATCAAGGCACAGGTCCTTGTCGGTGGGCGCGGCCTTGCCGGGGGCATCAGGACGGCATCAAATCCGGATGAGCTGAAAGAGGCAGCCGACGAACTCTTTACCTCGGAGATCAAGGGGATGCCGGTCCGCAAGGCACTGGTGTGTGAGAAAGTGGACATCGTAAAGGAGTTCTACCTCGGCATGACCGTTGACGGTTATTCAGGCAAGCCGGTCATCGTGGTTAGCACCGAAGGGGGCGTACTGATCGAGGAGACCGCAAGGACATCTCCCGAAAAGATAGCCGCCATCCACATCGAACCTTCATTCGGCTATTATCCTTACCAGGCCCGCAGTCTGCTGAGAATGCTCGGCCTGGAACAGAAACTCATTACTCCCTGGAGCGAAATAATCGGCCAGCTCTATCATATAGCCACCCGCTACGAGGCACTCATCGCCGAGATCAATCCGTTGGTCGTCCTGTCCAATGGCGTATTGATGGCCGTTGATGCCGTTCTGGAAGTCGATGATTCCGCCCTTTCGCGGATACGCTTTCCCCTTCCCGACCGCGTCGACCGTATCGAAAACCCGCTTGAGCGAAGAGGCCGGGAGATTGGCGTCACCTATGTGGATCTGGATGGTGACATAGGGCTCATCTCTTCCGGTGCGGGCCTGGGGATGGCGTCCATGGACATTATCGGACAGAAGATGAAACCCGCGAACTTCCTTGAAACCGGAGGCGGTATCACGGCCGACCTTCTGTACCGGTGCATGGAACTCATCATGATGAAACCGGACCTCAGGGGCATTTTTATAAATGTTTACGGTGGCATCAATCCCATTCACGAAGGCGCCAAAGGCGTCATCAGATACATGCAGGAACATAACGTGAAGATCCCTGTCGTGGCAAAAGCCCTCGGCAACCGTCAGGAAGAAACGTGGGAAATATTCAAGTCGGGCGGGGTCCATGTGGTGACGGAAGCCGCCACCGAAAAGGCTGTCGATGTTTTATACAAGCTTGTCGGACCTGGCAAGAAAGCCAACACAGGCCGTCCGAAGGCAAATGCGAAAGGTAAGTAACCGCAATGCAGGATACGAGCATGAGCAGATCATGGTCAATTGAACTATATGAGGTTTTCCCATGAGCATATTGATGAATGATTCCACACGCGTCATAGTACAGGGCATCACCGGCCGCATCGGAAGTGCCCAGACTCACTGGATGCTTGAATACGGCACACGGGTTGTAGGCGGAGTTACCCCCGGAAAAGGCGGAACGACCACTGAAGGGGTTCCCGTCTTCAACAGCGTCCTCGAGGCCGTAAAGCAGACAGGGGCGAATGCCTCGGTCTTTTTCGTCCCCGCCGCATTCGTCCTCGATGCATTCCTCGAGACTATCGACGCCGGCATCAAACTTATAGTGATCGTCCCCGAACATATCCCCGTCAAGGATGTTCTGAGAATGCGCAGCTACGCCATCGAAAAAGGCGTCTTCGCGCTCGGCCCCACCACTCCCGGCATACTCGTCCCCGGAATGGGCAAGATGGGTATCATGCCCGCGTCGCTTTTTGCGCCGGGCCGCGTGGGCATCATCTCGCGAAGCGGAACCCTCTCCTACGAGTTTGCAGGGATCCTTTCAGAAAACAAAGTTGGTCAGAGTACCGTGGTCGGCATGGGCGCCGACCCCGTTGTTCTCAGAAACCTGGCCGATATCCTTGAGCTTTTCGAGAACGACAAAGATACCGACGCGGTTATTGTCGTCGGAGAAGTGGGCGGAGAACAGGAAGAAAAGGCCGCCGGCTTTATAGCCAGGCAGATGACGAAACCCGTGGCCGCCTACATAGCAGGACGTTATTCTCCCCAGGGCAAAAAAATGGGGCATGCCGGCGCCATTGTGCGCGGCAGCGCCGGCACAGTCACCGGAAAGCACGAGGCACTCAAGGCCGCGGGCGTCGAGGTCCTCGAAAGCCCCATCGACGTAGCCAAATGGGCAAAGAAGAATAAGTTAAAATAGAGAAGATGGGTAATGGGTAATAGGTTATGGGTTATGGGAAAGGCCTGTAATCTGCCCATCGTCCATAGCCTGTAACCCGTTTCACCGCTTGGCCTTTGTCCTCCCCATCACCTATAACCTATCACCCATT
>DNYO01000282.1 GCA_003506795.1 Deltaproteobacteria bacterium | reverse complement strand
GAGGTGGTTTGTGGGCTCGTCGAGAAGGAGAAGGTCCGGTTCCTTTACGAGCGCCCTGGCCAGAAATACGCGCCGCTTCATGCCGGCGGAAAGAGTCTGGAAAAGGGTGTTCTCATCGACCGCGGTCCGTTCGATCACCGTTTTTATGCGCTGGTGGTGCTGCCAGGCGCCGGATGTCTCTATTTTGTGCTGAACCTGTTCGAGGGACCTTAAAAGGTTTTCGTCACCTTTTTTCGAGATCAGGACTGTAAGATCATGATATTCCCTGAGGAGCCGTGCGTGCCCGGCGGCTCCGAGCGCCACGATATCGTAGACCGCCCCGGGCAGGTCATCGGGAACCTCCTGGGGGAGCATCGCTATGTTCACATTGCCGCCGGGAACGATCTCGCCCGAATCGGGAACGATCTCGCCGGCGAGGAGTTTCATAAGGGTCGACTTGCCCGACCCGTTGCGGCCGAGAAGGCCGATCCTCTCGCCCGGCTCGATCTGGAGCGTGACGCAATCAAGGAGCCGCGGCCCCCCGAAACTCAGTGAAACATCATGTATGCGAATCAGTCCCATATCACCTCAAGGTCTCTAGTATACCCGATCCCGGCGCATCTCACACCTCATATTCCCCGATAGCGCCTTCGGGATTCGGACAACCCGGCTCTCCGGCATCGAGAGAATCCCCGTGAATTTCAGGGATACTTTTATCGATGTGTCTGTCGGCAACCCCGAAGAAGAACGCCCGCCCGATAAAGATGGGTGCCTTCACATAAAGATGGTGTCTCGAAGCAGATGCCGTCGAAAAAGCCCGATAGTGGTGTCTGCAGGGTTTGCTTGCGGATAAGGTTCGTTCCCTTTGACAAATAAATGGAGCTTTTCGGAAGGTGACCTTACTTTGCTTTCAGTCCGAAGAGGGCGTCCGTGATGATGACGAGGCTCTCCAGGGAGTTATCGAGGTTTGCCGTCAACGCCACCATGGTCCCGGATTCGGGAAAATAGGCAAAAAAGGAGTTAAACCCCGATATGCCGCCTGTTTTTGCGGGGATGACTCTTTTTCCCACCATGATCGAATCGAGGCCGTAGCCGAAGGTCATATTGAGTGTAGACCCGGGCAATACGAATTCGGTCCCGTTGTTGAGCCGGACAGGGGCAAACATATCGTTCACCGATCTTTTGTTGAGAAGGGCCTTTGCCGCAAATACCTTCGTGAGCTTTGTGAGATCCGAGGCAGTAGAGGTCATGCCGCCGCTTGCCCAGGGCAGAACAAGGCTTGCAAAAGGGGCGTTCATAAGCTTGCCGGCGTAGACATACCCTGAAGCCCGCCCGGGGATTATGGCGCTTGTGCTGCCGAGCATGGTATGGCTCATTCCGAGGGGTTTCAGGATCCTCTCATTCAGAAAATCGCCATAGGAAATACCCGTCACCTTTTCAATCACGAGCCCCAGGATAATACACCCCACGTTGCTGTAAACGGCGTTCTGTCCCGGTTCAAAATCGAGAGGCTCAGCGGCCATGCGGGCCATGACCTCCCGGGGCGTCCAGTCCTTCTGCTGGTTGCTTTTTAATGGTTCCGTTTCCGTCATTTCAGGTATCCCCGAGGTGTGCTGGAGAAGGTGCTTAAGAGTAATGTCATGCCACTGGGGGTATTGGGGAAAATACTTTGTGAGCCTGTCGGTAACGCTCAGTTTTTTCTGCTCCTGAAGCATGAGAATCCCAATCGCCGCGAAGGTCTTGGAGACGGACCCTATCTCGAACACCGAGTCCTTCACCACGGGAATGTTGTGCTCCTTGTTGGCGATGCCGTAGCTTCTCTCGATTGTTTTTCCCGGCATGGATATGGCAATGGAGAGTCCTGGGATGTTTTTCTCCTTCATCAATTTTGTGACAACCTCGTCGACCCTCTCCGGGGTGAGCTGCGGCGTATCTGCAAAAACGGCCACGGCCGAAACGAGGAACAAAAGAACGGTAATTACCAGAACGGGAATAACGCGGGCAGAACTCTTCTTCATGGAAACCCCTCCAGTGATTTTCACTTCATATGATGTATACGAACAGGAAAAGTTTGACCTTATTTGACGTTGTTTTTCAAGGATAAAGAACGGAAAAGAAGAAGAACACGGAGCCGCGATAAGTGTCCGTATCCGGATAGCGTCCGGGATTACGGCGCGATTTTAAGATTGACATTTGCGGAGGATAATATCAGAATAGTTCAAACACGTAATTTATGGGGAAGGGTGAGGGGTTAGAGGGCCTATACTGGCCCTCTGCTCTTTTGATGGTTCATATCATGGGCGCAGATAGGAGGATATCCATGAAGAAATCCCTGGCCGTTTCAGGAAAAGTGGTGTTTTTGGTTCTTGCGCTGCTCGTGGCGAGCACCGGCGCGTTCGCCGCCGACAAATTAACGAAGATTGCCGAGAATGTCTATTCCTATGTCGATGTAAAGAATGGTTCCAGGGATAACAGCTTCGGGGCCAACGCGGGCATAATTGTCGGCAAAGATGGCATCGTGGTTGTGGACACCCTGGTTTCCGCCAGAGAGGCGAAGCGTTTCATCAAGGATATCCGGGCTGTTTCCCGCAAGCCGATCAAGTATGTTGTCAATACCCATTATCACCTTGACCATGCCTTCGGCAATTCCGAGTTTGTCAAGCTCGGCGCCGTCGTGATCGCGCAGGAAAACGATAAGAAAGAGATGGAGAAGAGCGCCGTAGAGACCTTAAAGAATATCAAGGAGTACGGCCTTACGCCAAAAGATATGGCGGGGACTCTCCCGGCGTATCCCACCCTTGCCTACGGCGATAGAATGACCATCGACATCGGCGGCCAGCAGATCGAACTGATCCACGCCCGCCATTCCCACACCGGCGGGGACACGCTGGTATATCTCAGGGATAAAAAAATCCTCTTCGCCGGCGACGTGCTATTCACCGGTTACCATCCTTTCATGGGTGAGGGGAATATCGACGAATGGGCCAGGCAACTGGACGAGATCAACTCAATGGACGTAGAAAAGATCATCCCCGGCCACGGCCCTCTGTCGGGAAAGAAGGACATTGCCGCCATGAAAGAGTACATTCTTGCATTTGACAAGAGGGCAAAAGAGCTCGCATCCCAATCCGACGACGCCCAAAAGATCGCTGCGGAACTGAAGAGGGTTTTGCCCGAGCGGCCCGAGGGCGCATGGCTCATCGCGCCGAATGTCCAGATGAAGTACCTGAAGAAGCAGGTGAAATAGGCCGCGCTTTAAACCGGAGTCCAGGAAAACGCTGTGGAGCTGACCCATTTTTTGCCCCCGTTGTCGAAGTGAATACAAAGAAGGACTGACGGTCTGCAGGATATGCGAGGTGCGCCTCGTTGACCGGCTGCCCGGGCAGAACCCTGCCGTTGACGACGAAGGCGACGCCTATTTTCATGACGATGACATCCAAGACCCATCGGGCCCTGCTAATTATACCGTTCTTGCCGAGGCCGCGGATTCAGAAGAGCTGGCGGTAATCCGCTCGGTTCTCATCGATGCAGGCATTCCCTTCATTGTAAAAGGCGAAGGAATGTCGTCCAACACAAAGCCGCAAACAAGCCCTCTTCCCGACGACGTTGCCGCATATGGACCGGCCAGGATAGCAGTACCAAAAGAATACCTGGGCCAGGCACGCGACATCCTCCACATAAGGATATACAAGCCGGTGTCCGAACTCAGGGCAAAAGCGCTGGAGATGAAATTGCTGTCAGATGTCATATGGTCGGCGGTTTGGCTTGTTGCAGGTTTTGGAATTGCCTGCTTCGTTGTCCCCGATGAGTGGGATTACGGCTTAAGATTGCTGATATATACCCTTGCCAGCCTTGGTGCGGTGTCCATCGGAAACGCCATAAGAAGATCGAGACGAAAGGCAAAGGAAAAACATCCATGGATGAATGAGTGAGAGGATCTATTTCTTTCTTATCGTCCTGGCAGGAAAGATTTTACGACGTTCTCGAAAATTGCCGTGTATCTGGTTTTTGTCGCGGAAGGAACAGACAATTTAAGAACATAAAACCCCCGATCGTTGCTGTCGGGAACGACGATAAAATGTTCGAACAGGACCACCTTTTCAGGCTTGAGGGAGCGTGGTCCAATGTACCGGACGCTTTTGCTATTGAAGGTAGTTGCCTCTCTCCCCGCGAGCTGGATTGAATCGACCTTACGGGAGGAGTCGTCCTTCGACGGGGCATCAAAAAGAGGTTCGGCATGCCCCCGTATGAATTTAGCCATTGTTTTGTGGAGGAGGTTTCCCGGAGCATAATAGTGAACCGAGATTGTGGGAGGAACCTTGCTGTCTCCTTGCGGCCCGAAGAGGGTCAGGCCATATACCTTTTTCTCGTCCTGGGAA
>DNYO01000124.1 GCA_003506795.1 Deltaproteobacteria bacterium | reverse complement strand
ATACTTTCCTACACCCGTCCGCGGGAGCTGTCCCTGAAGGAAGGGGAACTGAAATCCGTGGTCAGCGATACGCTCGATTTCATGAGCGTTTCCACGGCTGTCAGAAACATAGACCTTGAATTCGCGGCCACCTCCCCGGGAAGGGCGCTTTTCGATCCCGACATGATCAAGCTCGTTATCATGAACCTTGTAAGCAACGCCATGGATGCGGTTGGTCCGAAGGGAAGGATCAAGGTTGACATCCGCGAGAACGAACGTTACGGGGTGCTCGTGGTGAGCGACAACGGGCCGGGCATGACGGAGGAGTTGAGACGGAGCATATTCAATCCCTTCTTTACCACGAAGGACAAGGGAGTGGGACTTGGACTTTTCATTGTCTACAATATCGTAAAGGCGCATGGCGGAACTATCGAGGTTGAGTCCGAAGAGGGATCAGGTTCATCGTTTCTTATTTACATCCCTAAGGAGAGATTGACAGTCCTATGAAAACGAATGTCCTCGTCGTCGATGACGACAACCACATGCGCATCGCCCTGAAGGAGTCCCTGATACGCGCGGGTTATAACGTTGCCCTCGCGGAGGACGGCAAGAAAGCCATGGCGGAGATCGATCGCACCATCTTCGACCTCGTCATCACCGATGTAAAGATGCCCCATCTTGGCGGAATCGATCTTCTGAAGGCGATCAAGGAGACATCGCCGCTCCTGCCCGTGATCCTGATGACGGGCTACGGAACAGTTCAGGATGCGGTGAAGGTCATAAAGGAGGGTGCCTACGATTACATTCAGAAGCCCTTCAATACCGATACTCTCTACAGCGTGGTCAGACGTGCCCTTGGTGTGAACAACGGGAAGATCATTTTCACCTCGCGGGCAATGAAGGAGGTGCTGGTAAAGGCGCAAAGGGTTGCCGTATCGGATGCCACCGTCCTTGTCCTGGGTGAAAGCGGGGTCGGGAAGGAGGTAATATCGAAGTTTATCCACGAGAATTCCGGCCGCTCCCACATGCCCTTTGTCGCCGTGAACTGCGCCGCGCTGCCGGAAAACCTTCTCGAAAGCGAACTCTTCGGTTACGAAAAAGGGGCCTTTACGGGCGCAATGTCGCGCAAACCGGGCAAATTCGAGCTTGCGGATAAGGGCACGATTCTCCTCGACGAGATCACCGAAATGGATCTGAGGCTCCAGGCAAAGCTCCTTCGGGTGCTCCAGGAAAGGGAGGTTGAGACCCTGGGTTCGCGGTTCCCCAGGAAGATAGATGTCAGGGTCATAGCCACAACGAACCGCGACATCCAGAAGACGGTCTGCGACGGGAACTTCCGCGAGGACCTCTATTACCGGCTCAGCGTTTTCCCCATAACGATCCCCGCCCTGCGCGACCGTCGCGAAGACATAGCGCCGCTTGTCGATCATCTTCTGAAGAAGCATTCCCGGGGGATGGATATCGGTGTAAACGACGAGGTGCTGGAGCATCTTACGAGCAGACACTGGAAGGGCAACGTGCGTGAACTGGAAAACGTCATAGCACGAGCGTGCATTCTCTCCAATGGCTCGGTCATCGCCATGAGCCACCTGGATGAAGGAAGGCCTGTCCAGGACATGGCAGTGGGTTCCGTCCGGGAGATGGAGACGAAGCTGATACTCGATGCGCTGAAGTCGGTCAGGGGAAATCGTTCCCGGGCAGCCGGCATACTGGGTATAACGGTTCGGACGCTGCGGAACAAGATCAACGAATACAGGGCCATGGGCATCGATGTCCCGGTACGGGAGTACTGATATGCAGATAGTCGATCTTATTGGAAAAGCACTTTCGGTCAGGGCCTTCTATCACAAGGTGGTCTCAGGCAATATCGCGAACGCTCAGACCCCGGGGTACAAGGAAAAAGAGATCGATTTCAAACGTGAGCTTGACAAAAGGGTTGGCGCGGACGTGACAAAGACTCCTGCGGGTGAAACGGATTATACGATTTCCGAGAACATGGGTCACGATGGTCTTGCACGCCTTGACGGGAATACCGTCAATCTGGAGGACCAGACGGTAAAGCTGACGGAAAACCAGCTCATGTATCAGGCGCTGGTCCAAATGGCATCGAAACGTTTTTCTATGATGAGATACCTCATAGGCGAGGGGAAGAGGTAAGACATGGGAGCTTTTGATATTTTCAAGATCAGCGCGTCGGGAATGAAGGCACAGAGGGCCCGTATGGATATCGTGGCGTCGAACCTTGCGAACGTTCAGACGACCAGCACCGAAGAGGGAGGGCCATACCGGAAGAAAGATGTCGTCTTTAAGGCCGTCGATGTCTCTGACGATAAGACTTTCTCAGGGACCCTCTCAAAGAAGGTCGAAGGCGTCAATGTGGAGACCGTTAAGGAAAGCGACAAGCCTTTTCAAATCGTATACAACCCGAGCCATCCCGATGCCAATTCGGAGGGGTACGTCACTTTTCCCAACGTGAACCTGATGGAAGAGATGACGGATATGACCGCGGCCACGCGGGCCTACGAGGCGAACGTTAACGTCCTCAGCACGACAAAGGACATGTTCCTTAAGACTCTCGAGCTTATTAAATAGGGGGCGGACTCATGAAAGTAGAGACCTTTACTCTTCCCAATTTCGGCGAAATCCAAAAGCCGGCCAATGAAAAGACGAAGACCTCTTTCGGCGACGTCCTGAAGGACTCGATAAAAAAGGTCGTCGAACTCGAAAAAGAGGCCGACAAGGAAGTGGAAAAACTCGTCAAGATGGAAAATACCGATGTTCAGACCACCATGATCGCAATTGAAAAAGCGGACCTTTCTTTCCAGATGATGATGCAGATACGAAACAAGATCATCTCTGCATACGAAGAAATCATGAGAATGCAGGTGTAACCCATGCCGCCGATGGACGAACTTCTCACTACGACAAAGAATTATCTCAAGACGGCCCCCAGGAGCAAGCTTTACATGTACCTTTTCATCTTTATCGCTCTTGTGGGCGGCTCCATCATCGGCCTTTCCATACTCCAGAAGGAAAATTACCAGACGCTTTTTGCCGGGCTCTCCACGGAAGACGCCTCGGTGGTTGTGGCAAAGCTCAAGGAACTGAAGGTTCCCTACAAGCTGACCCTCGGCGGCACCGCTGTTTCCGTTCCCAAAGACAAGGTCTACGACGTGCGCCTCATGCTTGCAGGTCAGAACGCCCTTCCCGGAGGAGGCGGTGTCGGTTTCGAGCTTTTCGACAAAACGAACTATGGTATGACGGAGTTCATGCAGAACATCAATTATAAGCGAGCGATCCAGGGGGAGCTTTCGCGCACCATCAACCAGATGCCGGAGGTCAAGGCTTCCCGGGTGCATATCGCCATCCCCGAGAAGACGCTCTTCACGGACCGGGAGAAGGACGTTACCGCATCGGTCTTCCTCAAGCTGCGCTCGGGCAAGACACTATCCAAGGACCAGGTGGCCGGGATCGTACACCTCGTATCGGGCAGCATAGAGGGTCTCAAGACCGACAACGTGACGATCGTGGATTCCTTCGGCAAGATACTCTTCAAGGCCGGCAGCGCGGGTTCCGCGGTGGCCCTTTCCGGACAGCAGTTCGAGCTTCAGAATAGCGTTGAGAAGGCCATCGAAGAGTCCGTCCAATCGATGCTGGACAGGTTCATACCCGCCAACAAATCGATCATACGAGCGAATGTCGAACTCAACCTGCGTAAGGTGGAAAAGGTGGAAGAGGAATTCGAGCCGAACAAGAGGGTTCCCACCAGCGAGCGCAAGAGCAGGGAGAAGGTGGTAAACAGGACGGGTGGAACGGCCGGCGTGCCGGGAGTCGCATCGAATGTACCCAACATTGCCGGCAAGAATGCGAACGCCGCCGTCGCGGCCGGTTCCCAGACGACTGCCAGCGGGGCCCGCGGCAGTGAATCCGAACGCGAAGAATCACAGGTAACCTATGAGGTCAGCAAGACCGTCAAAAAGATCGTCGAGCCTTTCGGCGATATCAAGCGTATGTCTGTCGCCATCGTTCTCGACGGAAAATATGAAAAGGTCAAGGGGCAAAATGGCGAAGAGCT
>DNYO01000123.1 GCA_003506795.1 Deltaproteobacteria bacterium | reverse complement strand
AGGTCGAAGATGGTGCGATCGATCTCCGCCATGGCTTTCTTGCCGTCCTCCGCGAGGGCAACGTTATAACCCGCGCGTATCAGGGACTCCTTCAGGGCGATGCGCATGTGGTTGTCGTCATCGACGACGAGGACATTCGTTTTCATAGGACTGTCAATCTCTCCTTAGGGATGTAAATAAGAAACGATGAACCTGATCCCTCTTCGGACTCAACCTCGATGGTTCCGCCATGCGCCTTCACGATATTGTAAACAATGAAAAGTCCAAGTCCCACTCCCTTGTCCTTCGTGGTAAAGAAGGGATTGAAGATGCTCCGTCTCAACTCCTCCGTCATGCCCGGCCCGTTGTCGCTCACCACGAGCACCCCGTAACGTTCGTTCTCGCGGATGTCAACCTTGATCCTTCCCTTCGGACCAACCGCGTCCATGGCGTTGCTTACAAGGTTCATGATAACGAGCTTGATCATGTCGGGATCGAAAAGCGCCCTTCCCGGGGAGGTGGCCGCGAATTCAAGGTCTATGTTTCTGACAGCCGTGGAAACGCTCATGAAATCGAGCGTATCGCTGACCACGGATTTCAGTTCCCCTTCCTTCAGGGACAGCTCCCGCGGACGGGTGTAGGAAAGTATATTATTGATGATCCTGTCGATGGTCTTGACGCCAAAAAGAATATACTCGACATACTTGCGGTCCTTGACGCGCATCTTGCCGGCCATCAGCATCGAGAGAAAAAGTTCCATGCTTCCCAGGGGATTCTTGATCTCATGGGATATCCGCGCCGCCATCTCTCCCATGGCCATGAGCCGCTCGTCGCGCTCCATGTGCTCCTTCATCCTTTCAATTTCCGTCACATCCTCGATGGCAACGACGTGTTTACCTTCGAACCCGTTACTGAGGGCCTCGGTCTTCCACCGGTAGCGCCCCAGGCCGCACCTTATTTCTCCCGTCTTGTCGGAGGTGCTGCTGAGGTTGCCGATGATGCCCTCGGGGATCAATTCCTCGGCGTTCTTGTTGGCAAAAAGGATCGATCTGCCGTCAATCACAACAACACCGACGGGCAGGGAGTCGAGTATCGTATAAAGGTACTGACTCGCCCGCTCCAGGGCAGCGTTCTTTTCCTCAAGTTCTTTCTTCAGTTCCTTGATCTGGTTTTCCAGAATTCCGTAATGGCTGATAATGGAATCGGAGGCCTTGGAAAACTCGCTGAAGGCATTTTCAAGAAGTTTAACTTCGGGCATTTGCATGAAGGAGAAGGTTGCAAGAAGGGTGCCAGAGAGGCGGGTAAAGAGAGACGGGTAATAGGTAATAGGTTATGGGTGATGGGAAAGGAAAAGAAACTGTGAAACAGGTATTGGATTGCAGGTGGCGGGAAAGGCAAGAAAAACATGTGGAAAGACCCTGGGCCAAAGTAGTCGCGAATATTTTTCGTGAGGAGTCTTTCCCATAACCCATAACCCATAACCCATAACCCGGGCCGTCAATTTGTTGACGGCCTAGTCCAACCCCAGTCTCTTCATCTTTTCTATGAGAGTTGTCCGGTTGATGTTAAGGGCCTGGGCGGCTTTGCTTTTTACGCCCTGGGTTTCGGTGAGGGCTTTCATGATGAGGGTCTTCTCGAATTCGGAAACCAGGGTGTCGTATCCCCTGTCGATATCGATCTCCGATGGCGGTGCCTCTTCTTTTTCATGACTGTAAAGTTTTTCCGGGAGGTCCTCTATGTCGATGTGCCCTTCCCGTTTGAGAACCACCATCCGCTCCACAAAATTCTGCAGTTCTCTCACGTTGCCGGGAAAATCATATTCCATGAGGGCCTTCATGGCCTCCTCGGAGAAGCCTTCGATCGCGGCACAGTTTATCCTGTTTGACTGCTCGAGAAAGAAATTGATGAGCAGCGGGATGTCCTGCCGGCGCTCCCGCAGCGGCGGGATCTGGATGGGGACGACATTGAGCCGGTAGTAAAGGTCCTCGCGGAACTTGTTTTCACTGACGAGTTCTTCCAGCCTGCGGTTTGTCGCAGCGATGATCCTGATATCGACCTTTATGGTCTTTGATCCGCCGATCCTCTCAAAGGACTTTTCCTGCAGGACCCTCAGGAGCTTGACCTGGAGGTTGAAACTCATGTCCCCGATCTCGTCAAGAAAGATCGAGCCGCCCCCGGCAAGCTCGAACCTGCCGAGGCGGGTGTTGACGGCACCCGTGAAAGCGCCCTTCTCATAACCGAAAAGTTCGCTTTCGAGAAGAGTTTCCGGTATGGCGCCGCAATTTACCACGACAAGGGGATTGTCCCGTTTCGAGGAGTTGTAGTGGATCGCCCGCGCTACAAGCTCCTTTCCGACGCCGCTCTCGCCGGTAATGAGAACCGTCGCGTTCGTATCGGCAACGCGTTCGATCATCTCAAAGACCTTCTGCATCGGAAAGCTGACACCGATAATGTTCTCGAACTTGTATTTGTCCTTCAATGCAGACCTCAGGATCGTATTTTCCCGGACCATCTTGTTTTCCGAATACCGTCTGAGAAGGTTTGCCTTGAGGGTAAGACCCTTGGGAATATTGTCGCTCTTGACGAGATTGAAATAGTATATGGCCGAATCTACGGTGGCAAGGACCTCCTCGAACTTGAACGGTTTGAGGATGTAATCGAAAGCACCGCATCGCATGGCGCTTATCGCACTCTCCATGCTCCCGTAGCCGGTCATTACGATACCAAGCGTATCGAGATATTCCTTCTGAATGAAGTTTACAAGCTGAAGTCCGTCGACCTTGGGCATCATGAGGTCCGTTATCAGGACATGATACCCGTTGTTTTTCAGCGCCGAAAGGGCTTTCCTGCTGTCAATGAAAGGGTCCACGACGTAACCGTTGGCGCTTAAGAATTCCGCGAGCATGGAGAGGATATTCTCCTCGTCCTCAACAATGATCACCCTTCCTTTTTCCATTCTATTTCTGTTCCCGCTTGTCAAAGATGATCGACGAGTTCTTGAGCATGTCCCATGCCCGGTCTTTGTCGCGCTCTTCTTCGGCTCGTGCCTTTTCCCGTGATTCCTCGGAACCGACCGACCAGGTGGTGCCCTGTTTGTCCCTGGTGATCTTAAGGTCATCGGAACAAAGACCCGCAGAAGCGGCAAGGAAGATCACAAGAAAAGACAGCGGGGCAAGACCGTGCACAGTCATTTCGGCATATCTCTTTGTATATTCAATTAATGGTATGGAAAAGAACATACGGTTATATATATAGCCAATTTTTGAGTATAAAGTAAGAAAAAAATGGCGGCGGGCCGCTAAGAGAAAGCGGACTGGGCGGTTCATCCTGATGATACACTGGGCATCTTATATGACCGCCCGGCGTCCATGTAATCCTTGTGAATAAATTCCGGGCTTAATATCTTGACCACTTTTGCCGATTACGGTATAAGCTTTGCAAGCTTGAGGTTACCACACGATGAAGTTGAAAAGTCTCAAAAAAAGATGGATGACGTCTGTAACTATTCTGGTCGTCCCTCATTCGAAGTCTCGGCCGCTGAAGCTCAGGCTGCCCGTGGCAGGCCTGGCGGCATGCATGGTTTTCGCCATTATCGGCGCCATGTATACCGTGTTTGCCGGAGTGAAAACGGCGGAATACTACGTGATGAAGAGCAGGCTCTCCTACTTTACCAAAGAGTTTACCGAACTGAAGCACACGATTTCCTCCCTTAAAGAAACGAATAATGAGCTTTCACGGCTCGTCGAACTTAAATCAAAGAACAACATTCTCAAGTCCGCCGAGTTCAGCAGCGACACCGGCTCCATAGATATTGAAGCCATCAAGAAGGACATGAAGGAGACGATCGAATCTGTCGCCGAAATCAAGAAATA
>DNYO01000111.1 GCA_003506795.1 Deltaproteobacteria bacterium | reverse complement strand
TCAAATTCCCGGGAAAGCTTTTAGGCTTCCTCCCCAGCCTCTCCTCTATGCCTGCGAACCCCCGAAAGGGGGTGAAGCGGGCGTGAGACAGTCCTTTATCTTTCCGGTTTTACTTTATTGTTTCCATTCCATGCATGTACGGTCTGAGCGCTTCCGGGATGGTTATTGTTCCGTCGGCGTTCTGGTAGTTTTCCATGACGGCCATGACCGTTCTTCCGATGGCGAGGCCGGAGCCGTTCAGGGTGTGGACCAGCTCCGTTTTTCCGCCCTGTCTGCGGAAGCGGATCTTTGCCCTGCGGGCCTGGAAGTCAGTGAAGCAACTGCATGACGATATTTCCCGGTAGATGTTCTGGCCGGGAAGCCATACCTCGATGTCATAAGTCTTGGCGGAAGAGAAACCTAGGTCTCCGGTGCACAGGGCGCTTACCCGGTAATGGATATTGAGTTTCTTGAGGACATCCTCCGCATCGAGAAGAAGACGTTCCAGTTCGTCGAAGGAGTTGTCGGGGTGGGCGAACTTGACGAGCTCCACCTTGTTGAACTGATGCTGCCTTGTCAGGCCGCGTGTGTCCTTCCCGTGTGCTCCGGCTTCTTTGCGGAAGCAGGGTGTATAGGCGACATACTTGATCGGCAGTTCCTCTTCCTTCAGGATCTCATCGGCGTGAATATTGGTGACCGGCACCTCCGCCGTGGGGATAAGGAAGTAATCGACGCCCTCGAGGTGAAAGAGTTCTTCTTCGAACTTCGGCAACTGGCCGGTACCGGTCATGGACGTACGGTTGACCATGAAGGGCGGCAGCACCTCGATGTACCCGTGTTCGCGTACGTGCAGATCGAGCATGAAGTTTATCAGTGCCCTTTCAAGGAGCGCTCCTTGTGATTTGTACAGAGTGAAGCGTGATCCCGTAATCTTGGCGGCGCGCTTGAAATCNNTTGAGTTCCTGTCCGGTTTCTTCGATCTTCCTGCCCAGCGACCGCTGGTACTCTATCTTCTCCGAGGCGTCCGCGCCGGATTTTCTCAGCTTCGCGATCTCGTTTGAGAGGGTGTTTTTTTCACTCTTCAGCTTTTCTGTTTCCTGGATAAGCCTGCGCCGTTTTTCGTCCAGGTCCACCAGTTTGCCGGCATCGAAGGAGGCCTGTCTTTTTGCAAGACCGGCGTTCACGACTTCGATATTGTCACGGATCATTTTGGGATCGATCATTTAATCCTCCAGAATTTGGGAGTTGAATTCCATCGGCTTATAGGTATAGACAGTGCCGTTTATCGTTGAGAAGGCCTGACCCGCGGAAAGGAGTTGCACGTTTCTTGCTTTTGCGAAGTTCGCGAGAAAGGAATTGACGATGGCATAGACCGTCTGTATCTCTCTGAGGGGGTCAAGCTTCATAAGGGCTAAGTCGGGTGTGAAATTGAGAATGAGAGTTCCCTCGGTATCAGCGGCAAAGTCAATGAGCGCCAGCGTTTCGGGTATGGTCTTACTGTCCCTCAGACCAGATATGATGGCGTCAGCCTTTTCCCTGTCCGTCAGGGTGTTCTTGACAGGAACGCTTTTTACGCCGAGTTTGCCCGGAGGAGAGGGATAGTAGATCTTGAGTTCGCTCGTCTCCTCGACGACGACCGTCTGAGGTGGTTTGGCCATCTTTACGTAGCGGAAGGCAAAGAAACCGCCGGCCGCAAGGGCGATGGCCACAAGCGCAATGATATAGGGAGTCCGTATGAGTTTGGTGTGAGATGGGGGTTTTCCCCCGATGTAGATATCGTCTTTGTTTCTACTCATGGACTTCTCTTTGGAGCTCCTCGATGAAACCACCCGACGTCATCACCCGGAAGATGGGATACAGGGCCGAATTACGGTATGCGTCGAGAAAACTGTCGTGAATTTCCCGCTTGAAAGCAGCGCTGGCGTCCTCGAGGATAATGGTTTCGAAATCATTGCAGACTGCATCGAAGGCAGTGGCGAGGACGCAAAAATGGGTGTTGATCCCACCGACGGCAACCGTGTCGACGCCAAGCGTCCGCAGTGTCTGATCGAGGTCCGTTTTGAAAAAGGCGCTGAACCGCCGCTTGTCGAGTACGATGTCCGAGGCCTCCGGTTCGAGTTCGGAAAGGGGTTTCGTGCCCTCGGTGCCCCGAATGGCGTGGGGTTTCATTCGGCCTCCGAAAATGAAGTCCTTTTCCAGGAAACTGTCGCAGGCAAAGATCACGGGGATATCAAGCCCCCGGGCTTTCTTGAGCAAGTCCCTCACGACGGGAACGATCTTTTCCTCCTCCTTGATCCCCTGCAGGGGTTTACTGTAATTTCCTTCAAGCATATCGATAATGACTATAGCCGGTTTCATGACCTGTCCTTTCGTGGGTTCTTGAGAAAAAGTCTGACGAAATTGTCGCGCATGACGGTGGCCAGCGCCTCTGTATCCGTGCGACGCTCGCGGGCTACCGTCTCGATAGTTATCTTTACGTAGTAGGGGACGTTTCGTTTTCCCCTGTGCGGAACGGGCGAAAGAAAAGGAGCATCGGTTTCCGCCATCAGGCGATCCTCGGGAATGTAACGAACCACCTCCCTGAGACCGGCGGCTGTCTTGTAAGTAACGGTTCCGGGAATGGAAATATAAAATCCCATGTCCAGGAACTCCTTCGCCGCTGCAAGATCGTATGAATAGCAGTGGATCACCCCGTATCCGCCCGGATATTCGCTCCTCAGGATGTCGAGGGTCTCCTGCCGTGCGTCACGGGAGTGGACGATGATGGGCAGGCCCAGTTCATGAGCGAGGGCAAGCTGCCTGACGAAGACCTTTTTTTGCACGTCCCGGGGAGAGTGGTTCTTGAAGAAATCGAGCCCGACCTCTCCGTACCCGACAATCCCGGGATGGCTCGCCGCGTCCCGTATAACCTTTTCAACCCTGTCGTCGAAATCCTTCGCATTATGAGGATGAATGCCGATGGCCCCGTAAATAAAAGGATAGCGCTCGATAAGATCCCTCACCTTGCCGAAATAGGATTCCTCCGTGCCGACAGTAAGGATATACTCCAGCCCTTCGTCCACGCTCTTCGAGATGACCTCTTCGAGATCGTCGTCAAAGGATTCCATTTCAAGGTGGCAGTGAGAATCGACAAACATGAATTCTTATAACATATCAGGGGTGGGTCTTCAATGATAGAGGCGGGTTATGGGTAATGGGTCATAGGTCATAGGTAAAGAAAAGGCCAGGCTGCATCTTTTATCTTCCCCCATTACCCATTACCTATTACCCATTACCCGTCTTCTCTACACATGACACAGGTTTCTCGCCGGGCAGTCCATGCAGCGGCTCGTATCGAAGGCGCTGAAGGGTTCGTTGGGGTCAAACATATGCGACAGGACTGTTTCGATACCCTGTGTATAGGCGTCGAGAAGGCGCTTGTTTTCCAATTCGTCCTTGCTCTTAAAGAACGTCTCTTCGCTGTTGCTGCCAAGGAGGAAGAGCCCTGCGTCCATGCTGTGGAGGGGGACGCTCTCCTGTGTTGAGAAGATGTGCATGTAGATGGGAAGCTGGAATGAGGGGACGTGATCGTGGATGGACTTGATATCGCCGAAATCGGTCTTTTGCATGATCCGTGAAGGGTATTGCCTGGCGGTTCCTGTCTTGTAGTCGATGACGGTGTGCCTGCCGGACGCGGTGCTGCGGTCGACGCGGTCGATCCGGCCTAAGAGGGTGACGGCATCATCCTTTATCTTTACTTCGGCACGGAATCTTTCTTCGAGA
>DNYO01000023.1 GCA_003506795.1 Deltaproteobacteria bacterium | reverse complement strand
TTCGTGACGGCCCCTGTGAAGAGAGGCATCCGAAGGGTCCGCGCCAGGTCCTGGATGTAATGAAGGTCTTTGTAGATAAGTGCGGCGGAAAAGTGAGTGCTGAAGTCCTCATTGAGGATGCGCTCTTTCTTGGCGTTCATGACCCCCGAATTACCGGCTCCGGCCGACAGGATATCAAGGACCGTCTCCTTTGCGGCACCTGAGCGTTCACCGAGGACTGTCGCTTCGGCTATAACTGCCATAAAGGTGCCGAGAACCAGATTGTTGACGAGCTTCATCTTGTTTGCGAGGGCCGGCTCCCTCAGGTAGAAAATGGTCTTGCCGATCTTCTCCAGGTACGGTCTTGCTCTCTCGTAGGCAGCTGTTTCACCACTGACAAGTATCACCAGGTTGCCCTGCGAAGCAGGAATGACGCTTCCGAGCACAGGCGCTTCCAGGTACCGGCATCCTTTCTTCGAACAGAGTTCGTGGAAACCAAGGACATCGGAAAAATGGTTCGTCGTGGTATCGATGACGAGCTTTCCCGCGACGTCAGCGTCAAAAAGACCTCCGCCGCCCGTCAGCACCGCCCTGACGGCAGCGCTGTCGAAGAGGTTTAGAAAGATGACATCCGACCGTTGCGCCACCTGTTTCGGACAGTCCACCAGTTCCGCCGGCATACCCCTTCCCTTTTCAATGGTCCTGTTCCAGATGACAAGCTCTTCTCCCTGAGAGATGAGCCGTCCCGCGATTGTCTTTCCCAGGTAACCCAATCCGATGAACCCGATCTTTTTCATTATGAACACCTCCTCCTGCTATCTCCCTTCTACCATAGCGTTTCCACTGTCTCCAAGTAATTATTCAGCACTTATTTTCCCGTAATGGAGTACAATGTCCTTAATAACCAAAACTTAGCTTCAAGGAGGTATCTATGGGAAAGGAATTTAAAGAATTTATAATGCGCGGCAATGTCGTTGATATGGCCGTTGGTATCATTATCGGCGCTGCATTCGTAACAATAGTCAAATCCCTTGTTGACGACGTCATCATGCCGCCGATAGGGCTTCTCCTGGGAAATATCGATTTTACCAACTTGTTCGCCGTCCTGAAAGACGGCAAGGTCCCCGGCCCATACGAGACACTGGCGCTCGCCAAAGCTGCCGGCGCGGTCACGATAAACTACGGCGTCTTTATCAACACCATCATCAGCTTTCTCGTAGTCGCCTTTTGTGTGTTTATCCTGGTCAAGAACGTCAACAGACTGAGGAAGGAACCTCTTCCAGCCGAGCCCGACACCAGGGAATGCCCCTACTGCCTGTCGGCCATACCCGTGAAGGCAACGAAATGCGCCCACTGCACGGCGGAGATAAAGTGAGAACCAGGTGATGGGTAATAGGTAATAGGTGATGGGATAGACGCCAGGGTTCTTCCTGCGGGATGAATATCACTCTTTATCTGCTGAGAGGGTGACCGAAGTATTCATATAGATAGCACTTTATCGGGCCGTTATAGAGCTTCCGGTTTCGGTCTGCCCGTTTTCCGTAAAATCGCTCGTATTCTTCAAATCCTGTAAGGATAAAGAAGGACCAATTCGATAGCTGCCCGAAAATCCTGCCCATGTCCTTGATGAGTTCCCCTGCCGTTTTCCTGTCTCCCGACCGTTCTCCATAGGGCGGGTTGCAGATGACGACACCCCCCGTTGTATCGAAGGGAAATTCCCTGAAATCCCGTCTGCTGAAATCGATCGAGGATACCACGCCCGCATGCCGTGCGTTTTGACGGGCTTTGAGCAATACGGAATCGTCGACATCGGATGCTCCAATGTGTAATTGCTCCTTGTTCGCCAGACTCCTGGCCTCACGTCTGGCATCCTCCCAGACATCGGCAGGCATGAATGGCCATTTTTCGGATGCGAAACCCCGGGTAACGCCCGGAGCGATGTTTTTCCCGATCATCGCCGCCTCGATGACGATCGTTCCGGATCCGCAAAAGGGATCGACGAGCGCCGTACCCGGTCTCCAGCGACTGAGGTAGACGAGCCCGGCGGCCAGCGTTTCTTTCAGTGCGGCTTCCCCGGTACCGGTCCGATACCCCCTCTTGTGAAGCCCCGGGCCGCTGGTATTCAGATCGATCGTCGCCACATCTTTGTGGAGCGATACCTCTATTCCGAAACGCGGTCCCGTTTCGGGAAAGGCCTCGGAACGATATCTCCTTTTCATTGCCTCGATCACTGCTTTTTTCACAACCGATTGACAGGCCGGAACACTTGAAAGTTTCGACTTCACGGACCGGCCGGTCACGTGCACAACTCCCTCAAAAGGTATCATATTTTCCCAGGGGACCTTGAGAACACCCTGAAACAGCTCTTCAAAATCGGAGCAGGCAAAACGGGCAATCTCGATAAGTACCCTGTCTGCAGTCCTGAGCCATATATTGGCTTTAGCTACATCCCTTACGTTTCCCGAAAAAGACAAACGCCCGTTCTCCGAGGATACGCCTTCAAATCCAAGCCCCTTCAACTCCCGTACAACAACGGACTCGAGACCAAAAGCCGCCGTAGCGACAATCCTGTACTCACCCATAGCCGATTCACCCTTCATTTTCTGAACCCGAAACCGTCCTGTGGTACTTAATCCTTCTGAGAAAGAGTCCTTGCGGTGGAGCGGTCGGACCGGCCTCGTCGCGGTCCCGTGCATTGAGGATTCTTTCAAAATCATCCGAGGTCAGCTTTCCCCGGCCCAGAAGCACGAGCGTCCCCACGATATTGCGCACCATATATCTCAGAAAACCCGTTGCCTCGATGACAACATAAATGTAAGCGCCTCTCCTGATGACCCGCGCCTTCAGCACCTCCCTTTCGCAGCTTCGATAGGGCTCGTTCTTCTTTTTGAAGGATGCGAAATCGTGCCTGCCCACGATCATTCTGATTCCTCCGTTCATCAGGGAACTATCCAGAACGCAGGGTACGTGCCAGGAGTAGCGAACAGAAAACGGGGAATGCCGGGGAGCGTTATGGATGGTATATATATACGTCTTGCTTCTGGCGGAATAGCGGGCATGAAAGGACGATTCCCTTTCCATGGCGGACCTGACCCTGATATCATAAGGCAGCATGCTGTTCAATCCGCGCTCTATACCTGTCAGATCGATCCCTTTTTCAGTGTAGAAATTGACAACCTGGCCAAAGGCATGGACGCCCGCGTCAGTTCTTCCGGCGCTGTACATCTTAACAGGGTGATCGAGGATCTTTTCAAGGGCGGCCCTTAAGGTCTCTTCAACCGTAATTCCATTCGGCTGGCATTGCCAGCCGTGGTAGTTCGTCCCCTCGTATTCCACTACAAGGGATATATTCCTCATACGTTCCATGGCTGTTTTTGTGGAGAATCCTGTAACGGCGCGGGTCACAACACCTGAAAGAACCCGGGTCCTATCTCGGTTTATCGGCTTCCGGTTTTCTTTTTTCCACGTCCGGTTTTGCAGGTTTGTCGGAAGGCTTGTCCGGTGCGGAGGGCCTGGCTTCCTTTTTCAGACCGTCGGGTTTTGCCGATGCCTCCGGTACCGCCTTGGCCTTCTCCCTTTCTTCCAGCTTCTTATAAAGCTCCTCAACTTCTTTCTTGAGGGCGATATTCTCAGCCTTCAAGAAACTATTCTCTTCCTTTATGACCCTGAGCTCCTCCTTGAGGCTCTTTGCCTCCTTGCCGCAGGAAGGAAGGAAAAACGCCAGTGAGATAATGACGGCTATTGCAGGCAGGTATTTCATTGTCACTATTTTCCACGATGCACCGATGATTGTCAACTGGTTCTTGAAAATACACATGAGATATTAAAAGCTTGCACCTTACAGGAATCGCCCTGCAGCCAGTCTGGAAATCACTGCATTTTCAGGATCAGGCATCTCCTGTCCGTCTGTCAATTTAACTCCTTCGCCGCATTTACAGCCCTTCCAGAATATGGTAGAGTAAAGAAAAAATTACAGAATCATCCTGGAGGAATATTCATGCAGTCATCTGTTGTCAACGTCCCGATAGAAGAGGAGATGAAGCGCTCTTATCTCGACTATGCGATGAGCACCATTATCGGCCGCGCGTTGCCCGATATCAGGGACGGACTGAAGCCCGTTCATCGAAGAATCCTGTACGCAATGTACGAGTTGAACAATACGCACGACAAGCCTTACAAGAAGTCCGCCAGGGTCGTCGGTGACGTCATAGGTAAGTTCCATCCCCATGGCGACCAGGCCGTATATGACGCCATCACAAGGATGGTGCAGGAATTCTCGCTACGCTATCCCCTTGTGGACGGCCAGGGAAACTTCGGCTCCGTCGACGGCGACGCCCCGGCTGCCATGCGTTACACGGAGATACGGCTGTCCCGCATTGCCGAAGAGATTCTCAAGGACATCGAAAAACAGACCGTCCTTTTCAGGCCCAATTACGACGATTCCCTCGTGGAACCCCTTGTCCTTCCGTCAAGGATACCCAATCTCCTGGTCAACGGTTCATCGGGAATAGCCGTTGGGATGGCCACGAACATACCTCCCCACAACACGACAGAGGTCATCAACGCGCTCATCGCGTTCATCGAAAATAGCGACATTCCCCTGGAAAAACTCATGGAGATCATACCCGGGCCGGACTTTCCAACCCAGGGCATCATCTACGGCAGGCAGGGAATAATTGAAGCCTACCAGGGCGGCAGGGGGCATATCGTCCTTCGTGCCCGGGCAGACATTGAGACGAGAAAGAAAGACGGCCGGGAGGCAATCGTCGTTACCGAAATACCATACCAGGTGAACAAGGCGCGCCTCATCGAGAACATCGTCGAACTGATCAACACAAAGAAGATTGAAGGCATATCGAACATCAAGGACGAATCAAGCAGGGAGGGAATGCGCATCGTCATCGACCTCAAGAAGGGCGAGATAGCGATCCCCATACTGAACAAGCTTTATAAACACACCCAGCTCCAGACAACATTCGGTATCATTTTCCTGACCATAGTCAACAACGAACCAAAAATGCTCAACCTGAAAGAGATGCTTCACGAGTTCGTCGAGTTCCGGAAGGAAATCGTCACGAAGAGGTCCACCTTCGAGCTGAACAAGGCACTCGACCGGCTCCATCTTCTGGAAGGCCTCAAAACGGCCCTTGATCATATCGATGAAGTTATCGCCATGATTAAGGCATCGGCCAGTACGGCCGATGCGCGGGAGGCCCTTATGGCACGTTTCTCCTTTTCCGAGAAGCAGGCCACAAATATTCTCGAGATGCGCCTTCAGCGATTGACTTCGCTGGAGCGCACGAAGATTCTTGACGACTACAAGAACACATCCGATGAAATCGACCGTTTGAGATTGGTGCTGGCCAACGAATCTCTGTTGATGGACATTGTGAAGCAGGAACTCACAGAGGTTCGTGACAAGTACGGTGACAAACGCCTTACGGAGATCGTTGATTACTTCCCCGAGATAACCCTTGAGGACATGATCAAGGAGGAAGAAGTTGTCGTGACGATCACCAATAAGGGATACATCAAGAGAACCTCCCTCGACCAGTACCACAACCAGATGCGCGGCGGGAAAGGAAGGACGGGCATCGTGGTGCGCGAGGAGGATTTCGTAGACCACCTCTACATAGCATCCACGCACTCTAATATTCTCTTCTTCACGAACACGGGCAAGGTCCACGCCGTAAGGGTCCATACGATACCGGAGGCCTCCCTTACGTCAAAGGGCAAGCCTGTCGTCCATCTCATCAATCTCGAAAAGAACGAGCACATAACGGCGGTCGCACACGTCAAGGAATATTCGGAAGACCGTTTCCTCTTCTTCGTCACGAAGAAAGGTCATGTAAAGAGACTCAGCCTCGATCTCCTCAAGAACATCAGGTCC